>JBEPVM010000044.1:0-14922 GCA_041690995.1 Gammaproteobacteria bacterium
GCCTTCGCGGGAATGACAAGCTTTCGCGGGAATGACACAGCTAAATGAATATTCTCCCATTATTTGATAGAAAAAAAATTGTGTTCTTCCCATGGGGCTTCTTCATAACTGACCGAATCCACTTTGGCTAATGCAGGGCCTTTTTTCAGCCAGGTATAAAACTGCATGACTTTTGTTTTTTCTCCTGAAGCCAGTACTTCGACTCGCCCATCGGGTAGATTACGCGCCCATCCTGTGATACCCAGTGCTGCCGCTTGTTTTTGTGCAGAAGAACGGAACCATACGCCTTGGACGCGTCCCGTGACAAAACAATGTATACTTAATTTAGATTCAATCATTTTATACACTCTTATTTTATATTTTTAGTATATTATAAGAAAATTAAGAATATAGATAATTCTATGGAAAAAACAAAAAAAAATTTAGTATTTTTCAATTCACTTTATTGGCCATTGTATTGGCCTGCTTGGTGTGGATTAGGATTATTATGGCTTATTACACGGTTGCCTTATCATTGGCAGATCGCGATTGGAAGCCTGCTAGGAAAAATTTTATATCTTTTCCCGACTAAATTAAAACATATCACGGCTATTAATTTAAAACTTTGTTTTCCAGAATTCACTAATGCACAACGTGAGCTACTCGCTCGAAAAAATTTTTCTTCGCTCGGTATTGGATTAATCGAAGCTGCAATGGCATGGTGGTTGCCTGATGATAAAATTCACAGTTTATATAAAATAGATGGCTTGGAATATGCTGAAAAAGCTTTTGCAAAAGGTCGCGGAATTATTTTAATTGGGCCGCATTTTACTTGTTTGGAACTAGTCGGTCGCTTAATTCGAAAGCATTATTCATTTGCCGTGATGTACCGTCCGCATAAAAAAGCGTTAATTTCATTTATTCATGAACGATTTCGAAAAAAACATTATGTGCATTACATTCCGCGTAATCGTATACGTGGATTATTGAAAGCGCTGAAAGACAACATGGCTATCTGGTATGCTTATGATATTGACCCAGGTAAAAAACATAGCGTATTTGCCCCTTTTTTCGGTCTATCAACGGCTTCATTAACATCTGCGTCTCGTATCGTTCATCTTAGCAAGGCTGCTGTCATTCCTGTGAGTTTTTGCCGATGTGAAGACAATACTGGATATGACGTGATGCTATCGCCACCCTTGGAAAATTTTCCGTCCGACAATCCAGTGATAGATGCAACGCGTTTAAATGCTATTTTAGAAGAAGCGATTCGTCATAAACCAGAGCAATATGTATGGCAATATAAGCGTTTCAAAACACGACCAGCAGGGGAGAAGCGTTTTTATTAGTTAAATTAAATGCCTATTGATACAACTTCTATGGCTGCTTTTTGGAATAATTTAGAACGATCAATTCCTAGCTGACGCGCACGTGAATCTACGGCTTGAAGCAATGATTTAGGAAGAGAAATATTGATTCTGATAGCCTTATCTTCTTGTCTGGCTTGTACGCCGAATATATCAGGATGAATCAGTGTTGCAAGCTCTGCTTTGTCTAAGTTTTTTAGGATTTTGGACATGTGCGATGGTTTAGGAAGTTTTTGCTTATCTTTAATCATTCCATAAAGATGAAAAGACAAGCATTGCTCGGCATTTTTTATCGCATTTTCATAGTCGTCTCCCGCGCTGACTGCTCCAGATAAATCAGGAAAAAATACGCTATACCCTTCTTTAGTAGGCTCTAAGACTGCTGGATAAGCTTTCACTTTAAGCATTTTTCAAACTCCTTCAGCGTTAAACCCGCTTGTTTTATAATAGATTTAATCGTCTTAATTCCCAATTATTTTTTTGAATAACGCGAATAATATCGCGAGATGTAATGTTCCAGTTCATAAGGATTAGTTTACACACTTTTTTTGTGTATTCAATTATTTTTTAGAAGAATCTATTTGCATAAACCAAACACTTCTGCTTTGATTTCTAAAGCAGTATACTGATTCTTCAACAGTAAGGAGAGCTTTCATGTTGCAAGTCGCTGTGATCGTGGGGAGTTTACGCAAAGATTCATTTAATCGAAAATTGGCTTATGCGTTGGACAAGCTTAAACATCCTAAATTACAGTTTTCTTATATTAAAATAGATACTATTCCGCTTTATAATCAGGATTTTGATAATAATTTACCTGCCTCGGTGATCAAGTTTAAGGAAGACATTGCCAGTGCAGATGCCGTTTTATTCGTGACGCCTGAATATAACCGTTCTATTCCTGGCGTATTAAAAAATGTCATTGATTGGGGTACAAGGCCGTATGGCCAGAATGTGTGGGCGGGAAAACAGATGGCTATTATAGGAACGAGTCCAGGTGTTATTGGGACTGCGGTTGCACAATCTCATCTGCGTAGCATCATGGTCGCACTGAATGCCATTGTGTTTGGCCAACCTGAAATTTATCTGGTTTATAAAGAAGGGATGATTGATGAAAATTTTATTGTCCCTGAAGAAAATACACGGAATTTTCTGCAAAAATTCCTCGATCAATTTTCGGCAGGAATTGAAAAATATAAACCAGGTCACTAACGTTCGCGCTTCTGTTTTTATTTTTAAAACGCTATACTCTTTTCTGAGAATAAAAGCATGGGTATTGAAAAATGAATAGTGTGCCAAAATCGCTGCAATATTCAAAAACACATGAATGGGTACGCCAGGATGATGATGTGCTTACAGTGGGCATTACCGACCACGCCCAAACCATGTTAGGTGATTTGGTGTATGTCGAGCTACCAGAACCCGAAAGTAATGTGGAACTTGGTCAAGAGTGCGCCGTGCTTGAGTCGGTTAAAGCAGCCGCAGATATTTATTCTCCTGTCTCAGGCGAAGTGATTGAGATTAATGAAGCGCTCTTTGATACGCCGCAACTCATTAATGAAGATCCGTATGGGAAAGGTTGGCTATTTCGAGTGCGTCCTTTTGAAGGTGATGTGTTTCATTTATTAAATGCCGATCAATATGCTAAACAATTAGCATCAGAAGCGCATTAGAGGAAATAAGATGCGAATAGAAAGGATAGTTTTTGTTATCGTGCTTATAACCAGTCTTCTTCTTATTATTGCTCGCTGCGCTTTGCCGAGCATGCTGCATTATTTTGTAGAGAAAAAATTAAATGAAATACCCGGATATAAAACTAAAATTGAATCTGTTACTGTGCATTTATACCGAGGAAGTTATCAAATTAATAATGTGAGACTTTTCAAGATAACTGCCAATTTGCCAGTGCCCTTTTTCTCTGCTGACGTTGTGGATTTTCAAGTTCAATGGAAAGCGCTTTTACAGGGCCGTTTAGTGGCACAAGTCAAGCTTATACATCCTGTTATCCATTTTGTCATAGATCCTAAAGGGAAAAATGAACAACTGACTATTGACGATCATTGGCGAGCGGTAGTTACTCAATTATTCCCTTTGCCTTTTAATCATCTTACTGTTTTAAAGGGTGAAGTACATTTTGAGTCTTATAACAGCAAGCCGCCTTTTGAGTTGCACATTCAAAAAATTACGGCAACTTTAGATAATTTAAATAAAGTCAGTGGCGTTTCTAACAGTTTATTTGCTTACTTAAAAGCGGAAGGAACAGCAATGGACACCGCTACTATCACATTCAATATGCAATTTAATCCTTTCGCCCTACAACCTGCTTTCTTATTAAAAGCCTCGTTAGATAATATGAACATTCAAAAGGCTAATCATTTTTTGCAGCATTATACTAAAATAAAAGTGACTGGCGGCCTGTTTAGCTTATATATAGAAGCTGCTGCGGCTAAAGGAAAAATTAAAGGGTATGCTAAACCTTTATTTAAAAAATTAGAAATTATCAACCCAGATAAAAAAGCTTCTCCTATTGAGTATCTTTATAAAGAAGCAGTTCAATTAATTGTAAAAGTCTTGGAAAATCCTAAACATAAAACAGTTGCTACCAAAGTCAAGATCGCGGGAAATATTAACCATCCTAACACTAGTTTATTTTCTATCATTGGGTATTTATTGAAGCATGCATTTATTCAAGCGTTGTTACCAGGAATTGACCATTCCATACAAATGAAGGATGTGATGGTAGATAGGTAAGCTTTAAGGCTCGTCTGCTTACCCTACTTTAATAATTTTCAAAGTGCTGAGAGTCATAAGCTTGCTTGGTAGTTCGCGATAGTTCGCAATAGTTCGCGAATAGTTCGCGAATAGTTCGCGAATAGTTCGCGAATAGTTCGCGAATCTCTCATTTAATATTCTGGTCTTTTAAAACCCAGGTAGAGTTTTTTCCTGATCTCTTAACTAATATAAGGCCTTGTTCTTTAAGGTATTTTAAGTCTTTTTGGAGCATGCGCTGGGAAGGAGGATGAGATAACTCCGCTATAATCTGTTGAATACTAGCGCCCTCGCAGTGTTTATTAATAATTTCCAGGATCACCTCTCGTCTTACCTTTACTAAAGGACGGTTATTAGCAATTGGCTTTGCGCCAATGGGTTCTTTAAACCTAAATGTTACGGATACCCCGCTAGAATATTCAGTAAACTCAGGTTCTGGCACATTATCTGCGCGACAATCAGCAATCATTTTGTTTGTTCCACTCCCCCATTTCTCAAAAAATTTCCGCGTATATAACACATTTGCAATTAATTTATTGCGTGGAAACGAGCCATGTGTTTTTTTCAAATCATCCAGTTTTAATTGTGGCGGCAAGGTGCCATTATTCCAGACTTCAAGTCTGTCATCAAAAATAGCTAAAGACATTGAAGCATTGCGGACGCTATAGTCGCGGTGGCACACTGCATTAATCATAGCTTCGCGTACTGCCATTACAGGCAGCGCAGGTTTGTCAATTCGTTCAAATTGGTTAGTCTGAAAAAAACTGGCAATGGGTAAATGTCGCCTCATGAAATGATCGGTTTCTGTAAGCATCTTGAATATGTTTCCATAGATTTGCTGATTATCCATAAAATTTCCAGTAATAGTTGTACCAATGAAACGACCCATTTTTAACATGCACTGTGCATAGGCTGGAAAAACTTCTTTGGCAAATAACATCATTGCTGCATTGGTTACTTTTCCTTGATCCAACAATTTTAATCTCACTAAAGCATCTTCAATAGTGTCTCTGGTCGCTTCTGGCGGCAAGCGATTGACATTTACCCCATCCTGAATCGTGCGGCGAATTTCATTATGGTCTAAAGAATTAATATCGTATCCTACAGCCAAAAATTCTTCCCACGAATGATTAAGTTGTCCACGTTTCACCAGCAACTGTTCGTAATGATGCTGTGACATTTTGCTGGTTGTCGATTGATTACGATAGAAAGCTCTTCCGTCATACGTATAAGGTACATGAGTACCAGCAGCGACTTGAATCGCAATAATGTGCTTATTTTCTTTGACAGAAATATACTGAATATGGACTTCTGCCTGTGCAGAAGGCTCTATTTTATTTAATTCTCTTGCAAGCTCCTGACGTGTAGCATCAGCTATATCTTGTCCAACCATTTGGCCTTTGTTAGTAACACCTACCAGGACAGCACCGCCTTCTTCATTTAAAAAAGCACAGACGGTTTCAAATATAGCAGACAATTGTCCTGTTGTTTTTTTAAATTCAAGTGTATGTGATTCACCTTGCTTAACCAGTTTTTCCAGCGATTTGATGTTAAGTTTCATTTTACTATTCCTATTAATTTTGCCATTATATCGGCTTTATTTTCTGGTGCAAAGTACGTACAGCATAATGTTTCAGTGATCTTATCATCACCGGTGGCAAAATTGTTACGATTAAATAAGTTGAAGTGATTGGCTTGAGAGATTAAAGTTCATCAACTAATTAATAATTTAAAAAGGTGAGAAATGAAAAAAGAATTAATCAACAAACCCGAAATCAAATTAATTGGGTTAGCAGTAAGAACAAATAACAAAAATGAGATGGATCCAAAAACCTCTAAAATTGGAGGATTGGCAGGCCAATTTTGGAGTCAAAATATAGCAAGCAAAATACCTCATCGAAAAAACCTTGGTGTAACTCTATCTGTTTACACGGAGTATGACAGTGATGAACACGATGATTACACGTATTTTATTGGCGAAGAGGTTAGCTCATTTGAGAATATAGACTCTGAATTGCGGAAATTAACAATACCAGCAGCGAAATATCAAAAATTTACTACGCCAATAGGGAAAATGCCTGAAGTGGTTATTAACGGCTGGCAGAAAATTTGGAAAATGTCAGCAAGTGATTTTGAAGGTGATAGAGCTTACATAGCGGATTTTGAAGTTTATGATCAACGTGCACTTGATCCTGCTAATACGAGTGTGGATATTTATATTGGAATTAAATAATGAATAATCAAAATAAAATAGCATTCATCACTGGTGCTAGCCGTGAATGGTTACATCTTTGGTTCCATAGCAGGGCAATCGCACTCATTGATTAGCCTGAAAAAATCTGGCAAATGATTTTTAGTCTACTCCCATATATTGTCCTACAAGATGTAATATCTCATCTTCATATTCCTGCGTTTCTGCGCCTCCTGATCTTGCTTCGAAATCACTTGCAGGCGCGAATATACCTAAGTTTGCGAGTGCAGCATAGAAGGGAGCAGAGGCTCTTTCCTCTAAAACCACTTGAAGTAGTGTCTGATTTACTAAATTTGCTATAATTTTCTCACGCTTATCGTTAGATTTGGCAGCTGCTTCAATAACCTCCTCTTTAATCGTTGTGATGTGATTGATTATTTCTTCTACAAAGGGTTTCAAGTTCTCAGACTCAGCCATATGCTTAATAAGTCTTCTGAATTCGTCCCTCACATCTTGTGCGTAGCGATCTTTATTCTCCAAAACACCCTCACCCAGGTGTTCTTTAGAAACACTTATGCCAAACGAATGTTTAAATTTCTCTGCATCAAAAGTGAGTTCGACAATGTTTTTTAATGCCTGCATTAAATCATCTCTTGATTGGATACTTAACTCATTTAGAGTTTTTTTAGGGGGGGGAAGGAGATTATGCTTTCTATAGTGAGGAGCAAATCCCTTGATACTTTTCCCTAAATCCTTTTTTTCCGACACCATCACTCTTATTACATAAGCTTTTATTTTTTGGAAGGATGCTTCAAAGAAATGGGCATGAAAAACACTTTCCTTTCTAAGTTTCTGGTATTCGTAATCAAAAGCTTTTTCTGCACCTTTACTTGCTATATCAGCAGAAAAAATCAAAGCCGTTGCATTCTCGTGCATAGCTTTTAGTTTCCGTGTGTTTTCAAGCCATTTCCTTGAATGTTCTATTAACAGGGAAGAGTCATTTAATTTTGCAATTTCTTTGACAGCTGTGGTGTATTGCATTTTGCTGTCGGCAGGAACAGTTTTTTTTATTGTTTTTGAAGTGTAAGAATATTTTTTCGGGGCTGGCATTTTATTTTCTTCTCTATTTTTTTCAGTAAAACACAGAATCTATTTTATAAGTTTTTGCGTGCGGATATTTTTATTATCCTATCATAGCAGTCATATTTCAAAATGACCATTCAATATTTTCACTAGAGAACCCAATTTTATTGGAATAAGAATTTTGAAAAAATTGAGTTGCCATTTGCACTTCCCTCAAAGACAAGCTGCGATGCTCGAACATCAAGGGATTCAAGCTCAGTCTGGCGAATTGTCAACACACCCTACTGTTTTTTTGGCAAATATAAATCCGTAATTGTGCCCTCAAACACTTCAGCTGCCATTGCGATGGTTTCTGACAATGTGGGGTGTGGATGAATTGTTAGAGAAATATCTTCCACATCACAACCCATCTCTATTGCCAAGCCTATTTCAGCGACTAACTCGCCTGCATTAGGCCCTGTTGCTGCCCCACCTATCACACGATGTGTTTTTTCATCAATAATGAGTTTAGTGAGACCTTCATCACGCCCAATACTCAATGCACGGCCACTGGCTGCCCAAGGGAAGACGCCCTTACCATATTGAATACCTTTTGTTTTCGCTTCATTTTCTGTAAGACCTACCCAGGCGATTTCAGGATCGGTATACGCGACGCTGGGAATACATTTCACATCAAAATAATGTTTTAAACCCGCAATCACTTCTGCTGCTACTCGACCTTCGGGAATCGCTTTATGTGCTAGCATAGGGTTCCCTGTGACATCACCAATCGCAAAAATAGTTGGCACGTTAGTGCGTTGTTGCTTGTCAACAGCAATAAAGCCACGTTCATCGACTTTAACACCAGCTTTGTCCGCCGCAATTTGATCGCCATTCGGACGTCTACCCACTGCGCATAAGATACGGTCAAAACGTTCTGGTTTTTCGGGTGCATTGTCACCTTCAAATGTCACCCATAGCCCGTCTTTTTTTGCATCGACTTTTGTAACTTTTGTTTTTAACAAAATATTTTTATAAAGTTTTTGAATACGTTTAAATAAAGGCATGACAACATCTTTATCACAGCCAGGAATAATTTGATCCATTAATTCTACGATAGTGACTTCCACGCCAAGCGCGTGATAGACCGTTGCCATTTCTAAACCAATAATACCGCCGCCTATAATGAGCATATTGCCTTTCGTTTCTTTCAATTCCAGTGCGCCTGTGGAATCAATAATGCGTGGATCATCGGGTAAAAAAGGTAATTGAACGGGTCGAGAACCGACTGCAATAATGGCATGCTCGAAAGTAATCATTTGCTTGCCATTCGGTGTTTCGACAGTGATTTGATTTTTTGAAATAAACTGAGCCGCTCCTTGAATAATATCTACTTTGCGTTGCTTCGCGAGTGCTTTTAATCCGCCTGTTAAACGTGTCACAATTTTATTTTTCCAATCCCGGAGTTTCTGAACATCTATTTTGGGTTTACCAAACTCAATGCCGCATTTTGCCATGTCATGCGCTTCATCCAGCACTTTGGCCGTATGCAATAATGCTTTGGAGGGGATACAGCCGACATTTAAACAAACGCCGCCTATGTTTTCATAGCGCTCAATCAAAATGACTTTTTTTCCTAAATCTGCTGCACGAAAGGCGGCGGTATAACCACCAGGTCCACTACCTATCACGACTAATTCTGTTTTTAATTCAGTACTCATCTTTTATATTCCTCTTAATATATATAATGCGTTTATAATAATAAATTCCGCGTATCGTTCAGCATGGTCGCTAAATAAGTAATAAATCTCGCGCCATCTGCGCCATCAATCACACGATGATCGTAAGACAAAGATAATGGCAGCATTAACCGAGGAATAAACTGGCCTTGTTGATAAATGGGTTTTTGTACGGCTTTTGAAACACCTAAGATAGCTACTTCAGGTACATTCACAATGGGGGTGAATGCAGTGCCGCCAATACCGCCCAGGCTTGAAATAGAAAAACATCCACCTTGCATTTCATTGGCAGTGAGTTGTTTGTTACGTGCTTTTTCACTCACCACGCTTAATTCTTTAGCTAAGTCTAATAATCCTTTTTTATCGACATCACGAATCACAGGCACGACTAATCCATCAGGTGTATCAACAGCGACGCCAATATGAAAATATTTTTTTAAAATTAAAATTTCGCCATTGGCATCCAGAGAGGCATTAAATTTCGGAAAAATTTTCAAGGCGGATGTTACTGCTTTCATAATAAAAATAAGTGGGGTTAATTTTACGCCCTGTTTTTCCAAGATAGCCTTTTGCTCTATACGAAAGGCTTCTAATTCCGTAATATCCGCATCACCAAATTGCGTGACATGCGGCACTAATAACCAATTACGATGTAAATTTTTACCCGATAGTTTTTGGATGCGAGAAAGTGCTTGTGTTTCAATCGTTCCAAATTTAGTAAAATCAACCACAGGTGCGGCAGGTAATCCTGCGCCCGTTGACGTTGCTTGGGCCAAACGCGCTTTCACATAATTTTGAACATCTTCTTTTAAAATACGTTGCTTAGGGCCTGTAGGTTTAATCAGTGATAAATCAATATCAAATTCTTTCGCTATTTTTCTTACCACAGGGCCTGCATGTAACCCTACTGCATGATGGCTTTCTTCCTGTGCTAAAGGAACAGTGCTTGATTTAGTTTCTACTACGGGAGGAGCAGAAGGTGCTACTGGCGAAACAGAAGGTGCTTTAAGTTTATCAGTGTCTGATGCGTGAGTTGTTTCCAATGATAAAATGATTGAACCCTGAGAAACTTTATCACCGACTTTAATTTTGACTTCTTTGACAATACCTTCATCGGATGAAGGCACTTCCATGGTTGCCTTATCAGATTCCAATGTTAATAACGGCGCATCAAATTTAACAGAATCACCTGGTTTGACCAGTACTTCGATCACAACTACATTGGTTGCACCCCCTATATCGGGTACGATTATATTTTTTATAGCCATAGTTATATACTCACTGGATTAGGTTTTTTTGGATCAATATTATATTTTTTTAATGCTGCCGTCACCTGACTCGCAGGCAAACTATTTTCTTTCATGAGTGCATACAACGCAGCCACGACAATATGATAACGATCAACTTCAAAGAAACGACGTAATTTTTCTCGTGTATCACTACGCCCGAAACCATCTGTGCCTAATACCGTATAGGAACGCGAAATAAAAGGCCGGATTTGGTCTGCATAAGTACGAATATAATCAGTCGCTGCGATTACAGGACCTGTATGGGGTTCTAAACAGGATTCAAGATAACTGAGTTTTTGTTTTTTATCAGGCGCGAACATCTGTTCACGTTGCAAAGCAAGACCCTCACGACGTAATTCATTAAAACTGGTCACGCTCCAAACATTTGCCGCTACGCCATAATCTATTTCTAATAATTCAGCTGCTGCAATGACTTCACGCAAGATAGCGCCACTACCCATTAGCTGCACTGTTAACTGTGCTTTTGAAGATGTTTTATGGGTTTCTTTAAAAAGATACATCCCTTTGATAATGCCTGCTTCAACGCCCTGAGGCATCGTAGGCTGTACATATTTCTCATTCATAGCCATGATGTAATAAAAGACATCCTTCTCATCATGATACATTTCTTGCAAGCCATGCTGAATAATCACCGCCATTTCAAAACCAAAAGTAGGATCATACGCACGACAATTCGGCACTGCGGAAGCGGCTAATAAACTGCTGCCATCCTGATGCTGCAACCCTTCGCCTTCAAGTGTTGTACGCCCTGCTGTTGCGCCGATGAGAAAACCGCGCGCGCGCATATCGGCCGCTGCCCAAATAAAATCGCCCACCCGTTGAAAACCAAACATAGAGTAATACGTAAAAAAAGGCACCATGGGAAACTGATGTGTTGTGTATGCAGTGGCTGCTGCGATCCAAGATGCCATACAACCTGCTTCTGTAATACCTTCTTCTAATACTTGACCGTCTTGGGTTTCACGGTAATACACCAATTGTTCTTTATCTTCAGGGGAATATAATTGCCCTACGTGTGAATAAATACCAATTTGTCTAAACAATCCTTCTAAACCGAAGGTACGCACTTCATCAGAAAAAATAGGTACGATGCGCGATCCAATCACAGAGTCTTTTAATAACACACTAAAAATACGCCCCAACACCATGGTCGTTGACATCGTTCTATCACCCGTACCCTGTAAAATCGCATCAAATGCGGAAAGTGCAGGCACAGTGAGTTTCTGAGAGACAGGTTGACGCGCGGGTAAATAGCCATTGAGTTTTTCACGCTGCGTACGTAGATAAACCATTTCCGGGCTATTTTTTTCAGGTTTATAAAAAGCAAGTTCTGTAAGTTGTTTATCGGTGAGCAATAATGCAAATCGCTCGCGAAATAATTTAAGTTCTGCCTCTGACATTTCTAATTGATTATGTGCAATATTACGGCCTTCCGCGCCAGTTATTCCTAACCCATATCCTTTGACGCTTTGTATTAAAATAACAGTGGGTTGGCCTTTGTGTTTGGTAGCGGCGGCATAAGCCGCGTAAATTTTAACTGCATCGTGACCTCCACGATTGAGTTCTGCTATTTCTGTATCAGATAAATCAGCAAATAATTCTCTCAGTTCTGGGTTGTCACCACATAAAAATTCTCGTGTATAAGCACCACCGCGCACATAAGCATTTTGTAAATCACCATCCACGCATTCATTAAATCTTTTAAGTAATAATCCTTTTTTATCTTTAGCAAATAACGCATCCCATCGACTGTCCCATATCACTTTGATAACATTCCAACCTGCACCACGGTACAAGCTTTCCAGTTCTTGAATAATTTTACTATTACTGCGGACCAAGCCATCTAAACGCTGCAAATTACAATTAATGACATAAATAATGTTATCTAATTCTTCTCGCGCTGCCATTGTTAATCCCGCGATGGACTCAGGTTCATCCATTTCGCCATCGCCACAATAGACCCATACTTTGCGATCACTCGCGGGAATTAATTTTCTATTTTCTAAATATTTTAAAAAACGTGCTTGATAGATGGCCTGCAGTGCGCCTAAACCAAGAGAGACAGTTGCAAATTGCCAGAATGTTGGCATTAACCAAGGATGAGGATAAGAAGAAATACCATTCCCATCTACCTCTTGTCGAAAATTAATCAGTTGTGCTTCGCTGATGCGTCCCTCAAGAAAAGCACGCGCATAATTTCCTTCAGATGAATGGCCTTGAAAATACACTAAATCGCCTGGATGTCCTTCAGAGGCTGCACGAAAAAAATGATTCAAGCCCACTTCATAAATAGTTGCAATAGAAGCATAAGAAGATAAATGACCCCCCACGCCACCGGCTGTTTTTTTTGCTCGCAACACCATTGCAATCGCATTCCAGCGATTAATCGCCTCAATGCGTTTTTCTAAAGCTATATCCCCAGGATAAGCAGGCTGCTGTTCCGCAGTAATAGTATTACAATAAGCGGTCTTAGTGGGAGTGCCTCCTATTTTAACACCGAGCTGATTTGCATTTTCCACTATTGCTTCAAGCAGAAAACGCGCACGCACCGATCCTTCATATTCCACAACAGATGCAAGCGCCTCTAGCCATTCCTGCGTTTCTACTGAGTCAACATCATCCTGCATGTGTACCATGTTAATTCCCACTATTTTAAAGCAGGTATTCTAACCTAATTTAATTTAAAAGCACCACTATTGCGACCAACATGAGACCAATGACAAATACACGATCAATCAGCGCCAATGCCTCTTGCTCTGCGACCCCTGTCTCAGGTAACTGATTGTTTTCTACTACATCCAATGCCGCCATACCGCATTCTGTTAAAAATTGCTCATTTGTATCGGGTCCTGTTAAAGCTTCACGTTTCCAATAGCCAAATACGGAAGTAAAATGTCCTCCTAACGCAAAAATGAAAGTGGCAAGCCGAATGGGTAACCAGTCCAGTCCACCCTTAATTTGAGCAGCTATCTTGGCGCCAGAAATGGATTGAGTGCTGACAGATTCAATAATTCGATAAGCCCCTGCACCGACAGGTCCCAACAGTACAAACCAGAAAAATACAGCAAAAATACGTTGATGCGCGGCAATGAAAATAGCACGCACGAAGGCGCGATGGAAGCCTTGCACATTATCTGTAGGAGGCACGCCAAACGCGGTTTGCGCATGATTCATAGCGGTAGGAGCCTGCCTGTTTATCTCATTAATACAGCGATAGGCCTGCACCCACAAATTATCAGGCCCTAAACAATAGAGCAAAATACCCAAGCCTAAAATAAACTGCAAACTCCCGCCCCACAAACCCGCGAATAGAGATTGCAGCACACCTATTCCTAATAAAAAAGGTAATACGATAGCCAACAAGACCAGCCATGCAGGCCAATCACTGAGACGTGCGCTCAATAAACATTCATAGCGTGTAAACCAGCCCCAATGCCGCAAGTGATGCCAATGAAAAAATCGCTCCAGCAAAAAAGCGATCAATACAATAAGAAATGTCATCTGAAGCTTCCTCTGACTACTGCACCTGAAAATTATTTTAAATTGACGAACAATCAACCATACGTTACCCTTACCACGTCTTAAAGACAACCATTTGCGAGATCGCACAGATAATTATGGATAAACTTATTATTCAAGGCAATATCCCACTGCGGGGAGAAATCCGCGTCTCGGGTGCAAAAAATGCCGCGCTGCCTATTTTAGCCGCAGCATTGCTGACAGAAGCACCCGTGGTTATTTCTAACATTCCTCATCTACACGATGTGACAACTATCATTAGCTTATTAGGCCAAATGGGTACAGGCGTTACTTTAGATGAATGCTCTAAAATTACAATTGATGCTAGCCAAATTCATTCTTACAATGCGCCTTATGAATTAGTCCGCACCATGCGCGCGTCTATTTTAGTTCTAGGCCCCTTACTCAGCCGATTTGGCGAAGCCAATGTCTCATTACCTGGGGGGTGTGCCATTGGCACACGTCCCGTGGATCAGCATTTAAAAGGCATGATCGCAATGGGCGCAAAAATTACCGTAGAAAACGGTTATATCAAAGCAAGAACACAAAAGCGCTTACAAGGCGCCACTATTGTCATGGAAATCGTGACTGTCACAGGCACTGAAAATATTATGATGGCTGCCGTATTAGCAGAAGGCAAAACCATTATTCATAATGCAGCGCTTGAACCCGAAGTCGCAGATTTGGCAAATTTTTTAAATACATTAGGCGCGAAAATCAGTGGCGCAGGCACTTCTACGATCACCATTGAAGGCGTTACCAAACTTTCAGGGGGCCATTATCACGTTTTACCTGACCGTATCGAAACAGGCACGTATCTCACTGCTGCTGCTATCACTCGCGGAAAAATCAAATTAAAAAATACACAACCCAATATAGTCGATTCTATTTTAGTGAAATTACGCGAAGCAGGTGCTTATATCGAAACAGGGCCTGATTGGATTTCACTGGATATGAAAGACAATAGACCACGCGCAATTAGTTTAAGC
>JBEPVM010000045.1:0-14899 GCA_041690995.1 Gammaproteobacteria bacterium
TGTCAAAATGGGTTCCCGCCTTCGCGGGAATGACAAGCTTTCGCGGGAATGACACAGTTAAATGAACGTTCTCTGATTGAGGGAATAAACCCTTCAGCTTGCATTTGCCAGAGTTTATAAAAATGACCGTTTTTATTTTTCAGGAGAGATTCTAATGAGCCATCCTCCACTATATTTCCATTAACAAGAACTAAAATCCTATTCATATCTTTTAATGTCGATAATCTATGTGCAATAACAATAGTAGTCTTGCTAGCCATAATATGATGTAACGCATCATGAATATCATTTTCTGTTATCGAATCTAAAGAGGAAGTTGCTTCATCTAACAGTAAGACGGGTGCGTTTTTAAGAAATGCTCTTGCTATTGCAATACGTTGCTTCTGCCCGCCAGATAATTTTATTCCTCGCTCGCCAACAAGAGAGTTATATTTATCAGGTAGCTCACAAATAAAATCATGGCATTTTGCATGTTTAGCGGCAGCGATTATTTCATCATCACTGGCATCGGGTCTTGCAAAACGGATATTTTCCATAATTGAGCGATGAAATAGCTCAGGCTCCTGAGGAATAGTGCCAATTTGCTTGCGAAGAGAGTGAGTGGTGACTTTTTTTATATTCTGACCATCAATTAAAATTGAGCCTTGTTGTATGTCAATTAACCGAAGAATAAGCTTAATAAAAGTGGATTTTCCTCCACCTGAAAATCCTACCAGTCCCACTTTTTGACCTGGATTGATGGTAATGTTCAGTTTATTAAATAAAGGTTTATTATTTTCGTATTGAAATGAAACGTTATCAAATGAAATTTCACCCCTGCTAACTTCAAGTATCTTCGCATTTGGCGCATCAGTAATTTCATGCGGTATGCGTATAACGCTTAAAGCTTGATTGCACGTGCCTACGACTTTAGAGAAACGTTGCATTTGCTTGCCAACTTCCTGGACGCTCCACATTAATGATATAGAGAGGGATAATACGAGAGCAAAATCACCAGCACTTACCCAATGCTGCTTAAGCCCATACACCAAAGCTATTAGCATGGCTGTAATTAAGGTCGTATAACCTATGTCTTGGAGTAAATTAACCTTTAAATTATACCATTGCAAATCACGGTCACTATTTACCAGTCTTTCAACATCTTTATTAAGGTGTTTTATTTCATGAGGTTTATTATCAAATAATTTTACGCTAACAATATTCGATATTGAGTCAGATGCCGTTCCTATCATTTTAGCAATATTTTCGGAAAATCCCCGCGCATATTTTTCGGCGCCTTTCGCTGCAATATATGAGATATATACATAAACAATAGTCCATACAAATAATATAATTCCAAATAAGGGGTGAACAGCTTCAAACAAAGTAAAACTTGCGATGATTGCCGCAAAGAACCGTGGATAAAACCATTCATTGGGAATGCTAATCAAAGGCTCTATATTCTCAGCCATATCCCAAATTTTTCTTGTCAAATTTCCAGCAAAAGTATTTTGAAAAAATGAATAAGAATGACCGAGTACATAGGCAAACATATCCTTATCTACTGAACCTTTTAAATAAGGGTATAACTTTAGATTAATATAATCATATAAACGAAAAGTGAAGTTTAAAATGATTGTCATTAATATATAAAACAAGATAGGGTAAAAAAGTGCTGGGAATAGTTTGGTTTCATCATTTGCATATTGAACTACATTATCAATAATGACTTTTAATAAATATAGGCTTACTGACATATTTATCGCCCAAATAAGAGCCACAAATAAAAAACCTACTAAGTACCATCTCTTGTATTTCAGATAGCGCCAAACAAAAGGCATTAATTTATTGGGTAAATCTGGCGTGTTTGAAGAAATTTTCATTTAATACCTTATTAATCAAAGTGCTTGGTTTTTTAAGCATTTAAAAAATTTCATCGAACGATCTATTGTCCCATCGGTAATGAAAGAATATCCTAAGCTGGGTATTAACTCCAATTAAATTCTATACATGAATCAATTAAAACTGTTATTTATCCTTAAGCTCTTGAGCATATTTTTCATAGGTAGTTTTCACAACTTCAAATAATTCTGGATTTCCAAAGAGTTAGGATTATTATTAACTTATTAATGAAATAGAGGTATTTTCTAAGTATATTTTTTAAGTATATAGTCTTTGATTTTATATCCATGCTCGTATTCTTCATATTTTGGTGAGCCAGCTAAAGAAAGAGCAAAAAGCTTCTGCGCTGCATGGAAGAATGTAGAATGGTATAAAAAGGAATAATACGGGATGCCTTTAAAAAATATAAAACTGAGTGTGGGTTGTCATTATTTCTTATTAATGTTTTTAACAAATGAGATGATTAAGATGGAAAAAACAGACGTTATTATCATAGGCGCAGGTGCCGCCGGTTTGATGTGTGCGATTGAAGCGGGGAAACGCGGACGTCGAGTGATTATATTGGAACGTTCGAATAAACCTGGTAAAAAAATTCTAATGTCAGGCGGCGGACGTTGTAATTTTACAAATTTACATATTAATCCTAACGATTATATTTCCCATAACCCGCATTTTTGTAAGTCAGCTCTTACCCGCTATACGCAGTGGGATTTTATTGAGTTAGTGAAGCGTCATCCTATTTCTTTTCATGAAAAAACCTTAGGTCAATTATTTTGTGATGAAAAGTCTAAAGCGATTTTAGATATGTTGCTGCTTGAATGTGATTGCGTAGGGGTAGAAATCAGGTTGAATGCCAGCATTGAACACATTGAAAAACTCAAAGATCATCATTTTAAAATTAAAAGTACGAGAGGTGATTTTCATTGTGAGTCGCTGGTCATTGCCAGTGGCGGCTTGTCTATTCCGACCATGGGCGCGAGCCCGTTTGGTTATAAAGTCGCAGAACAATTTGATATTAACATTTGGCCTACGCGTGCTGGATTAGTGCCTTTCACTTTACAACCTGAAGATAAAGCTAAATATGAAGTCTTATCGGGCGTTTCTGTTGATAGCTTAGTAAGTAACCATCAAATTTCATTTCGAGAGAATATTTTATTTACTCATCGTGGGTTAAGTGGCCCCGCTATTTTACAAATATCTTCTTATTGGCAAGCGGGTGAGGAAGTGAAAATTAATCTTTTACCTGATTTGAATATGCTGGATTTGTTAATTCTCGCTACAAACAATCAACCACAAAAATTATTAAAAAACGTTGTTGCGGGTTATTTGCCAAAGCGTATTTTAGATATTTTTATTCCCATAGAGTTAGCCGATGCAAAAATAGCGACTATTTCGCATAAAGATTTACAGTTAATAACGAACAATTTCCAGTCTTGGAGAATCAAACCCAATGGTACTGAAGGTTACAGAACAGCCGAGGTGACGTTAGGCGGTGTAGATTGCGATGCCATTTCATCCAAAACAATGCAAGCAAATCAGGTGCCCGGATTGTATTTTATTGGCGAAGTACTGGATGTAACAGGATGGTTGGGTGGTTATAACTTTCACTGGGCTTGGTCGTCGGGGTGGGCAGCGGGACAGGAAGTTTAGTTTGTAGCGACAAAGTTAGGAGAAATCTGCGATAATGTTGTATTTTTAGGTGGATGTACTACGGGATTATTTATTACTGATCCTGAATTCCCAGATATTCGACATACCTTGGATGTAGACTGCATCGTAGATGTCATTTCATTGAATCAATATTACCAATTAGAAAAAAAGTTAACAAGACAAGGGTTTAAAAAATCCCTGTCTGAAGAAGTCATTTGTCGTTGGTTTTATGATGATGTTACTTTAGATGTGATGCCGACCGATGAAAATATTTTAGGCTTTGGAAATCGTTGGTATAAAAAAGCCATTGCTGCATCAATAATTCATCGTTTAACAGACAGCATGGATATAAAAATAGTGACAGCCCCTTATTTTCTTGCAACTAAATTAGAAGCTTTTAGGACCCGCGGAAAATCAGATTATTATGTCAGCCATGATTTTGAGGACATCATGTCAATTTTAGATGGTAGAGTTGAGATAGTTGAAGAAATCTATTTGCACGTCGAAAATTTTATCAAGAAATTATTAATATCCAATGTGATGGAGTGTTTATTAGCGGGGATATTGCAGAAGCCCCCTGTTTGGAGAATATATTAAATGAGATGACAAACTACATTCATAAGCCGATTTATTTCGTATTAGGCAATCATGATTATTACAGAGGTCAGATTAACGAAGTACGTGAAGCAATGAAGGTGTTAACTGAAAAATATAAAGATTCTTGGTAAATATCAGATACTTGAAAAAATGCAGCAGCTAGCTGATGCAGATGCAAGGAGATTGCAAAATGATTTAGAAGAAACTATTAGCCAAAAACCTCAGAAAATAATCGTGCTAACATATATTCCACCTTTTAAAGAAGCTTGCTTTCATAAAGGCGAGATAAGTGGCGAGGATTGGTTGCCTTATTTTAGTAAATAATAAGTAAACCTATGTCAACTTTATACTTGACCTCTTTAGTCTTTAAAACTTCCAAGCAACGCTAATAAACGGGCCTCTTAAATCTACATTACTCTGTTGCTGGGATTGATTTATGATTGCAACTGAGCCTGCTTCCCATGAACCTGGAACTAAGGTAGTAGGGAGCACTTGATTAATGGTATTAAAATAAACTGCATACATGTAACCTGCTTGTAAGGTCAACTCTGAGCCCGATTCAAGTGGAGTTTTATAAAGCATAGCGAGTTTAGCATCCATCTTAGGCACGATACGATTTAAATTTTGATTCGCCATTGATGTGTTGGCTGGTGTATTGTTATGTGGTAGAGAACCTCCAGTATAAGAAGTCCACGACGTAAAATCAGTACTATACTTTAAGACTCCTGCCAATAAATCACCCGCTATGCTTCCAGTAATGGCGAAATGATTAGTTATAAAATAACTTCCATCAAATCCTATGCGTGGTCCAAAACCAGTGAAGGTAGACTTTCCATAAACAGCATGCGTATAAGGTCCATATACCGGATCCGTGCCCTGATAGTTATTGGTAATATCTTCTTTCAGATAAACAGCACTTAAACCAATAAAAGGCTCAACCTGAATATTATTAGCCAGATCAATTAAATGGCCGAATACCAAATTACCATTATCGACATTAAATTTTACGGTGCTATTGGCACTTGTGTTTAGCAAGAATTGTTCGGCTGGCCCATAATAAAAAGGAGGGCCCACTGAAGTATTGGGACTAGAACTAGCAGAGGCAGCATCTTTGCTAGTAAAGTGTAACCAATCAAGCTTTACATTCTCTCTACCATTTATCAAATTGTATTGTAGGCCTAAATCAAATGCGGCAGAGTAACTTGGGTTAACAATTTTTTGTTGCCAATTAGGGGCTGGTAGAGGAAGTGGTGTGGTATGAACTGCATATTCTAGGTTGTTCGCGCTCGGCTTTAGGTAAAGACCAGTAATGTTCAGAGCAAGTCCTGATTTTTGTAGGGGGATAACACTAGCAGTATCGCTTGCGTACACTGCAGAGCAGCCAAGTGACAAAGTAAGTGCAGATAATTTCAATAATCCGTATTTCATAAAACTTGCTCCTTGCGAACAAAAATATTTGAGTGGATATACTATCTGGTTTTGATAGAGGTGTCACTTAAATTTTCAGGAAAATGATCGTTATCACCTCATTATCGCTTGCACTTGTGACATTGCGAATATGTAAAAAACTTGAGAATCTCACTTGTCCTTAAGCTCTTGTGCATAGGTAGTTTTTACAATTTCAAATAATTCTGGATTGCCAAAAAGTCGTATTGTTTTGCGTTTCTTGAGTGTATCCAACGATATTGAATAGGTAATTAACATTTCTTGAAAGGGGTCTGCTTTTGCAACCAATTCGCCGTCATCATTTAAAATGCAGGAATAGCCAGGACAGACTTCATTATCTTTATCCCAAATGATATCACTTGTGATTAACCAACAGTGATTATCAAAAGCCCGTGAAATGAAATGACTTTTTCGGTTCAAATAATGTAGCATACGTGCATCTTTCGGTACGCGGTTAAATGAAGGACAAAAGATAATACGTGCTCCTTTTAGTGCAGCAATATGTGCTGGTTCACGGTAGGCACTGTCCAGACAAATAATAATGCCATATTTTATGCCTTTCTTTTCAAAAACAGGGAAATCTCGGCCTAATGAATAATAATCGTAAGGCGCGTATGTATAAGCTTTTCGATATTTGCCAATACACTGACCTTTTTCTATAACTACAACTGTATTGTAAATATTATCTCCGTCTAATTCATTCAATCCAAATAATATTGTAATCTTTTGTAATGAGGATAATCTTTTGCATAAATTTAAAAATTCAGGGCTTTGCAAATTAATTGAATTTTTAAAAGCATCCTCTTTTTTTGAAAAATAGCCATGAAGATAACTTTCAGGAAAGGTGAGTAGATCAATATTCTCTTTTTCAGCTTGGTTGCTTATTTCAAGAATCTTATTAAGGTTAGCTTCGCTATTTCCTTCATTTAAAAGTAATTTGGTTAATGTATTGTGCGAAAGCTTTTCTATCGATTTCTTGAACTAATTTATCCTTGCCAAATACATAATTATTAATATTATCTGCAAATTGATCTGCAAGTTTAGCTTTTAACAATGCATACGCATTTGCATCTTCTGGATGGTTGACAAGATAATCTCTAAAATTAACATGGCGTTTAATCTGTGGGTCGCCTCTTTCGCGGATGTGTAAATGATAACTTATTTCTTTATCCTGCCGTCTGGTAAAAAAACTGCGATGAGGAATAATATGCCTTCTGATGTTGTAATAGTTTAATGTGTTTAATTGTTTTGTAATCAAGTCAATATTATCTAAATTATCACATTCAAGCATGATATCAATGACAGGCTTGGCTGGCATATTGGGAATAGCAGTGCTGCCAATATGATGTATTTCTATTAAGTGGTTGCCTAAAGCGTTTTTAATATTTTGAGATTCTTTTTCATAAAATGAAGCCCATTTCTTATCGTATGGGACCAATTCAACTTTTCGGTAATTTTTTATCCTATATAGTACATGTGGTAAATCTGCATGGATAAGGTTGCGCTCATATTTAAAACCGCATTTTTCCATTACGCGTTGTGAAGCTTTGTTAGTTGATAGGGTAAAGCTAACGACATTTTCTAATCGGATAACTTCAAAGGCGATTTCCAGACAAGCTTCTGTTATTTCAGTAGCAAATCCTTGATTCCAAAATTTTGGCATTAATGCATAGCCGATTTCTACTTCTAAATTGCCGCCAACTTCAACACGACGCAATCCTCCGCGTCCTATCCATTCACCAGTCTCTTTTAAATAAAACATCCAGAAGCCAAAGCCATTATCTTCCCATTGCTTTAGATTCCAGTTTAAGTTATCAACTGTTTGGTTTTCATCACGTATACCACCTAATGTCTGCATAACATCTTTATTGGTATGCATAGTGCGGAATTTCTCTAAATCACTTGCTTGTACTTTTTTAGCAAGCAATCTTTTCGTTGAATAGGAGGCGATAGATTTAAATTGTAAAATTGTTTTCATAAATATTTTATTCTTCTGGTAGCCAATCAAGCAGTTCATTATCAAAAAGATCAATAATAACTTGTAAAATAATAAAATCTAAATGTGAATTTCAAGTGTACCCCAAAAATACCCCCACAAGTATCTTGGGTGGCCCCTGTTCCATGTTCCCTGTTCGCGAACAGAGAACACCTGTGCTATACTCAGTTTATACAATACAGGAATTCTGAGATGTTAAAGCCGCAAGATTGTATCATTTTAATAAAGCTATTAGCTAATCCTCGAGTGGACTGGTCGCAGCGCCAATTGGCTAAAGCATTATGCATTAGTCTGGCTGAAACAAATGCTGGCATAAAACGCTTAGGCGATGCTGGTTTAGTAAGAAAAGATAAAGAGGATAGACTTTTCCCTAATATTAATGCCGCAGAAGAATTTTTAGTAAGCGGGATAAAATTTTTCTTCCCAGTGAAGCTAGGTGAATACACCCGTGGTATGCCAACGTCAATTGCAGCGCCTATATTTCACGATAAGATTCCTCTTGGTAATGACCCCATACCTGTATGGCCAGATGCCATAGGAGAGAAAAGAGGGGTTGCTTTAGCGCCTATTCATCCGTCAATCCCTAAAGCATTACGCGAAAGTCCAGATCAACCTTTCTATGAGCTATTAGTATTGATTGATGCAATAAGATCAGGACGTCCGCGTGAACGTAATTTAGCTGCATCTCTTTTGAAGGAAAAATTAAAACATGCAAAGTAATAATAAATCAGTAATGTTGGCCAACTTAAGAATATTGGAATTTGTAGCATCTAAGTTAGGAGAAATTCGTGATGATGTTGTATTTATAGGCGGATGTACTACAGGGCTTTTTATCACTGATCCTGAATTTCCAGATGTTCGATATACGGTGGATGTAGATTGCATCGTCGATGTTATTTCATTGAATCAATATTACCAATTAGAAAAAAAATTAGCTAAACAGGGTTTTAAAAAATCGTTATCTGAAGAAGTAATTTGTCGTTGGTATAAAAGAGCTATTGCTGCGTCAATAAAGCACCATCTAAACGATAAAATAGCTATAAAAATAGTTACTGCTCCCTATTTTCTTGCAACAAAATTGGAAGCTTTCAAGACTCGCGGTAAATCGGATTATTACGTCAGTCATGACTTTGAAGATATTGTATCGATTTTGGATGGCAGAGTTGAGATAGTTGAGGAGATTCATACAGCAGATAGCGAATTGCGAGATCATTTAATTAATTCATTTACGGAAATTAATAATAGTCTGGCTTTTAAAGGTGCTATTCCTGGACATTTTGTTCAGTATGGTAGTTATGCTGATGGTCGCATCAATATAGTAGAGCAAAAAATTAAAGACATCATAAGTGGGTAGTTTATGCAATATGCTTGGCTAACAGATATACATCTCAATTTTATTGATGATGTTGCGCGTCAAAAATTTTATCAAGAAATTGTTAACACAGAATGTGATGGTGTATTAATTAGTGGTGATATTGCAGAAGCTCCATGTCTGGTAGATATATTAAATGAAATGGCAGGAGTCATTGATAAGCCAATTTACTTTGTATTAGGTAATCACGACTATTACAGAGGTAAAATTAATGAAGTGCATGATGCAATGATGGGATTAACTAAAAACCACGATAAGTTATTTTGGTTACCAGCATCAGGAATGCAAAAATTAGATAACAATACATTTTTAATTGGCCAAGATGGATGGGCTGATGGTCGTTTGGGTGATTATCAAAATAGCCGAGTTGTGCTCAATGACAGCAGAATGATTACTGATTTATTTCAAGAGAAAATTCTAGGTAAATATCAGTTGCTAGAAAAGATGCAGCAATTAGCCGATGCAGATGCCATGAAGTTACAAAATGATTTAAAGCAAGCGGTTAGTCAAACTCCTAAGAGAATCATTGTGCTGACGCATGTGCCACCTTTTAAAGAAGCTTGCTTGCATGAGGGTAAAATAAGTGGTGATGATTGGCTACCTTATTTTAGCTCAAAAGTCATTGGGGATGTATTAACAATCGTTGCTCAACAAAATCCACAAGTTGAGTTTTTAGTGTTGTGTGGTCATACGCATAGTCTAGCAAATGTTTGCTACGGCAATCTAGCCATTGAAGTGGGTAAGGCTAAATACAATCATCCAGAGATTCAAAGAGAGATAATAATTTAAAGAAATATATCTGTTATCTATAAAAAGGTAAAATTTATCTTGATTTTGGTTGGTGGGGGTTTGAAATCCTTTTCTTTAAAATTTAAAATTTAGGTTGTGACCATAATGACAATAACAAGATATTTTCTTAATGTTCCTTTTTGTGATAAGGATCAAGTTAAAGCATTGGGGGCCAAATTTGATTGGGGAAAAAGGCAATGGTATATTTCTGAGGGACAAAAGCTAAAGAAATTTAAAGGTTGGTTTAATTTAGCATGTTATCAGTGTAATGTTTTAGTCGAAGATAGCTTTCTGACAAATGAGAAAAAAAACAGAATTATTTGTAAAGATTGTGCATTGCTGAACGCGTTTAATAGGACAAAAAAATATATTAATTTATTTGATAGAGAAAAACTTTTAAATTTTGTAGATGAATTAAATTATGGTTTCCTTAATTTAAAAGAAATTAAATTAGCTTTGATAGAAATACGTAAAGGCTACAAATATCTTGATATTGTTATGGAATACCCTTTTAAGGAAGAAAATAAAAATCATTATGAAAATAACATTAGAGAAGTTTGTCAACATATAATAAAAGCAGAATCCATTGAGCAAGAGTGGTCTAAAAAAACATTTCATTTTTTAAAGCCATTGTGTGATTTTTTATTAAGGTATATAAAATGGTTGGATGATTCTAAAAATAGTTTCTGTATTGATTGGATGACTATGAACTTGGATTTGTGTGGGTCAAAGGTTTTGCATTCATTGAAAGAAAGTGTTATACGAAATCCATTTGAAATTTGTTGCACTCTAAAGAATGTTCCGATGTATGTTAAGCGTGGATTTTGCGGTATGTGTGATTCAGATGTTACTAATGTATGGTCTCTTAATGAAAAAAATATTAATTGTTTGTATGAATTGAGGCATTTAGTTGATGTAAAATTGATATCGGATATTGAATTTAATATCCTAGAATTTTCGCTCGAGTGGAATTTACTAACAGAAAAAACGTTTCAGTCATACCTTATGAAATAATGGCAGCCGGGATTGATTTGGACATTATTCAACTAACTTGATAATGGTGAATTATTGTCTGCGGACTTCATATCTTTCAAGCACGCCGTAGTGGCATTCTCTGAGCGCAATATGATGAAAACCTGATTTTTCCAAAACACGGCTTGAAGCAACATTTTCCGTTTCAACAAAAGAAACAATTGTATCTATGTCGAGATGCTCAAATCCCCATGCCACTAGTGCCTGAGTTACCTCAGTTGCATACCCCTTTCCCCAATGTTTAACATGAAAACGGTAGCCAATCTCAATCTCTGGCTGTAAATCATAGTGACCAATATGAAATATACCCGCTTGACCAATAAACTCGCCCGTCTTCTTTTCAAATACAGAAGCCATGCCGTGCCCATGCTTTTCTTGGTAAGGAAGTACAATATTTAAAAAACGCTGAACATCATTTTTTGTTGCCGGGGGTTGTGTGGTATATTTTTGCACCTTAGGATCAGATCGAAGCGTAAGGATATTATTAAAGTCATCGACAGAAGTTAGCTTCACAATCAATCTCTCTGTTTCTAAAAAATTATGCATCGATATGACCTCTTATAAAACTCATAGAGCTACTGCCAACCAAGTTTTTCAGCTAAAGTTTCATCTGGTAATAATTTGCATGCACCCATATGTTCAACGATGAAAATACGTTTAGGTTGACTCATGTTAATGCTCCCCTGACGTGGAGTGATTATATTGGAACGTTCGAATAAACCTGGTAAAAAAATTCTAATGTCAGGCGGCGGACGTTGTAATTTTACAAATTTACATATTAATCCTAACGATTATATTTCCCATAACCCGCATTTTTGTAAGTCAGCTCTTACCCGCTATACGCAGTGGGATTTTATTGAGTTAGTGAAGCGTCATCCTATTTCTTTTCATGAAAAAACCTTAGGTCAATTATTTTGTGATGAAAAGTCTAAAGCGATTTTAGATATGTTGCTGCTTGAATGTGATTGCGTAGGGGTAGAAATCAGGTTGAATGCCAGCATTGAACACATTGAAAAACTCAAAGATCATCATTTTAAAATTAAAAGTACGAGAGGTGATTTTCATTGTGAGTCGCTGGTCATTGCCAGTGGCGGCTTGTCTATTCCGACCATGGGCGCGAGCCCGTTTGGTTATAAAGTCGCAGAACAATTTGATATTAACATTTGGCCTACGCGTGCTGGATTAGTGCCTTTCACTTTACAACCTGAAGATAAAGCTAAATATGAAGTCTTATCGGGCGTTTCTGTTGATAGCTTAGTAAGTAACCATCAAATTTCATTTCGAGAGAATATTTTATTTACTCATCGTGGGTTAAGTGGCCCCGCTATTTTACAAATATCTTCTTATTGGCAAGCGGGTGAGGAAGTGAAAATTAATCTTTTACCTGATTTGAATATGCTGGATTTGTTAATTCTCGCTACAAACAATCAACCACAAAAATTATTAAAAAACGTTGTTGCGGGTTATTTGCCAAAGCGTATTTTAGATATTTTTATTCCCATAGAGTTAGCCGATGCAAAAATAGCGACTATTTCGCATAAAGATTTACAGTTAATAACGAACAATTTCCAGTCTTGGAGAATCAAACCCAATGGTACTGAAGGTTACAGAACAGCCGAGGTGACGTTAGGCGGTGTAGATTGCGATGCCATTTCATCCAAAACAATGCAAGCAAACCAGGTGCCCGGATTGTATTTTATTGGCGAAGTACTAGATGTAACAGGATGGTTGGGTGGTTATAACTTTCAATGGGCTTGGTCGTCTGGGTGGGCAGCGGGGCAGGAAGTTTGATGTGCCAAAAGATACCGCCTCGTCATTTTTACTCTCCAAAATTAAAATGTCCCCTTTAGAAGCTAAACTATGTTGATTGAGCCTATTTGTATAAATGTTGATATTAGGGAGGATTATAGGCTATGCATGACATCTATGCTAATGAGTTCTAATACATCTATTGCGTTATCATAGGCCGGTACGTTTGTGGTGTCATATACCATTGTTTCAATAAATTCTTGATAGCGCTCTTTCCAGAGCGGTTTGTTTTTCAGTAATGCTAGTGATTGCCTAATTTCAGCGCCTGGATCAGCAGAATATTCAGGATGTTGATTTTTAAATTGTTTAGCATCACTGGCGATAATGGCTTTGGCTAATGCGAAAAAATTGGCATTAATTTTGTTAGCTTGTTTGATTGAGTTTAAATCATAAATGTGACGCACCAGCGCTTTGTCATCTGGATCATAACCACGCTCAATTGCAATGATTCGTCTAGTAAGACCTACCCATTTTTCAATGGCTGTTTCATCCACAGATATGCACGGAGTTTGTGGCGGTGTAAACAATATCATTTCCTTTAAAACATCTTCAATAATTGTTTTTATTGATAAGTCTTCAACAGAAATGCGAATATCTGAAAGTGTAAATTCAAGCAAAAGGTCAGGTCTTAATGTAGGGCTGATTGGGTAGGTGTAGGGATATTGCAATATGATACGCTGGTATTTACCTTCATTGCGTGCAGTATCCTTACTGGTTGTCAGTCCTGGTACAATCAGGGACAATTTAATTTGTGCGCGAAATTCTTTTAATTCTTTGATTAAGCGAGATCGGCTAAAGATTTGATTGTTTTTTACTTGAATTTTAAAATCAATATCTTCTGACATGCGATCAACAATTCTGTGTGCTTTAGCCAGGCAAGTCCCGCCTGCAAATACTAGGCGGAAGTATTCATTTTGAATATCTGAAAGAGCATGAATAACTTGAGTGACATAATAATCTTTTTCAATAACTGCTCCAGTTAATTTAATATTGAGAAGCGTTGTTTCGATTAAATCACGCAAATCTTTTTTATTTAGCATTGATATTTTTCTCAAAAATTAATTCACTGTTTTTATAACCAATACGACGACGGCAACGACTTTTTAGCCTTATAATATTACGTACTGGAATCTGTGTTGTTTTACCTGCATTGTATTCTTTCTCTGCGCTGCCTGGCTCAAAAACAATATCTAAGCGTTTTAATGCTTTTCGGAGGGTAGAATCAGTGCCGTTCTTGATGAGAGGGGTGTCGGAATATTTGGAAAGATAAGCCTTAGCATAAATACCAGCGCCGATCTTTACCAGTTTTTTTTCATCAATGAGTTTATTTATCGCGCGGCTTATCTGCCGATAAGAGCCAAGGCCATCAAAATCTTTGCGTAATACTGCGCTTCCTCGAATCGCTTTTAAGCGACTGATTGCTTTATATTCTATACTTTCTGAGTATTTTACGCGCATAATTGTATCGCCAATTTAGGACATATAATTAATTATACTATATAATTTTTATTCGTCAATTTAGGACATGTCATATCAATAACTTGTTGTTTAATATTATGATTAACAAAAATATAGTTTTACGTGTTAATTAATGGCCAATCTGCGGGTATGGTAAGGTGCTAAAATTATAATTATTAGTATTATTGTTGCTAAATTCATTTTGTTTCAAGGGGTCGTGGACTTAATTAGATTCCCTTGGAACTGTTATTGGTGGGGCGGCGTCATTCGTATTAATTAAGTAACATATTGATAATAAACAATTATATTAATTTGATTTTCTGTTAAAAGCCCCCAAATGAGCCCCCAAAATCTCTGTACTGAGGAGGGAATTGAACTTGTGTCTGCTTATTTTCTCATTTGCTGTTCAAAAATCACGAATGCTTTTATTGCTGTTAATAACGCCTATTTTTAAGTGTTCTCTGCTCGCGAACTACAAGCGCTTGCGCTATATTTTTTAATGGAGGCTTCTATTTAGGAAGATCTGCTGTGTTAAAACATCAAGATTGTACCATTTTAATTAAGCTATTAGCTAATCCTGATTTATGGATAGGAGAGATAATTTTAATGGATGAATTCACTGTATGGAACGCAACTTCTTGGGTTCTAATAGGAATTTCAACTAATAAAGGTCTGACCATTTTATTAAATCGGTTTTTATTTATACCGAGATAATGAGGGGCATCTCTTAAACGAATAAGTCGTGGTTGCATATAAAAATACCTTTTTTAAAGTTATAAATAAAAAAAATCTGATTTAATTTCCAAGATAATTTGAAGTAATAAATTTTCGGCTGTGACCCAAGGTCTCTGACAAAATCATTCGTGCCT
>JBEPVM010000046.1:0-13731 GCA_041690995.1 Gammaproteobacteria bacterium
TTAATCAGCAAAGTTAGTTGACGCAAGTAGCAAAGCTAGTTGACATTTAATATCCTGATAAACCAGCAGAAAGCAGCGCTAAGACCGCAGGTGTTGATAAAACAAATAGCACGGGGGTGGCGTGGAGCAGGGCAAAAATTCCAAAAAAACTAAACATACTTTCTGACACAGCAATCCCGCTTGCCATTGCTGTTATGGCTCTGTCTCTTGTTAACATTTATGGGCATCTCCAAGATGATAATAATTATCATTAATATACAGCAAAATATAAGCTGTCAATTAACAAGTTAGAAAATTTAAGTATGTTTTTTATTTTCTCGCATCTTACGCAATTAACACGAATACATAACGGTTCTGCGAGCCTTAATTATGGTTCTATGTTATGTACCCACTGTATTCAACAGGGAACCTTAATTATTATGCGGCCGCCGCGCCTGCGGATGGACGTGATGGCAATACGGACTCCAGAAATATCTGAGATTTAGGCTCAAATGCTGAACTAAATAAGCCATACCGATGCTCTCTTAATGCTGGATAAGTATTGAAATTTGATATGTTTGTCAAAGTAACATCCATCATTTTTTCATCGGGACAATTCGCTATTTTGTTTCTTATTTCTTTGAAAGCTTTCTGTTTTTCGAGGACTTTCCTATCTTTTATATTTAATTGACTGCTCTGATAGTGATCTATTTGTTCATCAAAACGTGCAAGCGTTTCGTATTGCCGCCATTTTTGGGTTCTATAATCCTGATCGGTAAGCTCTTCTTCAGGAAGAGATTTTTCTTTAGGAAAAAATTTTCCTTTTGCATTTGCCCACGTATCTGTATAGCATCCGAATCCTCCAAAACTAAAATCCCATAACACAGCAGGTATTTCAAGAATAAAAGAAAGCCCCCTGATGATAAAGTTTGGGTTATGCTGGTGGTCAGCTTCTTCTTCGTTATCTGCAGGCTTCAATAATCTTTCTGTGAATGCTACATCGGAAGAAAAATCACCTCGACTAAAAACTAAGGGCGGTAGACTACAGCTATCATCGTCATCATCCTCAACCAGTTGATGCAGATCACTTAAAAATTCTGTGGCTCCATTGGTTACAATGGTTAACCATGCGGAGATAACATTCTTGTCGGAGGCTGATGCAGCGCCTGTTGCGGCAATATGTCCGAAGAAAATACCTATATAAAAAAGCTTTAGTAATATCCGAAATGGATTAAAAAATTGGAATATATTTTCTTGTTTCCAGGCATTTATAATATCTTTTTTTATGTTGTCACGAAACCTATAAAGAATACCCACAATTTGTATGGCAGATCGTATGGTGTTAACGAAATTGTAAATAAACGTGGGTATAACCATGCAAAGCCAACTTACTCCGCCTAAGGCAACGAGAGGGGGTACAGTCGTTATTGCAACAGTCAAATGCAACCACGTGCCTGCGGTGGCGATAGTTGCAACAATGACTATCGCAATAGCTAATGTTAACAAAAATACCTTAATAAAATCCTGAACAAAATCCCATGCGGTTCTTCTTTTTTTTCGAATAAACTCTTTTATTGCATTTATTCCTTGAGTAAAGGCTTCACTGTGTATTAAAAAGGAGAGGGTGCGATACATCAACAGAACATAACCCACTCCTGCAAGACCCGAAATAGACCAGCCTATTATATCAAAGGGTATTGCATGCGCATGTAGAAATAATAATTCTGGTTTGCTGACCAGATCTGTGACTGCAGTGCTGAATGAAGAAAATGTAACAAACACACAAGATATACCTGCTAAAAAAGAAATCCACCGAATCCAGGGTATTTTTTTCTCTTTCTTTTCAAAATGATTTTTAACTGTTTTTTTATCAAAAAGATCAGCTAATTTTTTTAAATCAGAGGTTTCTTTTTCTTCTTCTTTTTCTTCTGACGCGTTCAAAATTTCACGAATAAATAAACCTTCCATTCTTTCTATTCTTTTTTTGATAGCGGATATTTCTTCTTTGGCAGTTTCTTTATTTTTATAGTGTTCTAAGTTTTCTTCCAGGGTATGTAATCTATCTTTTTGATTCCTGTAATAACTGAGGAAGCGATTATCAGGAAGATTAATGCTCCTTAGTAAACGCCTTGCAACACTGCGTTTTAAATCAAAATGGGTGGCTTGGTATACATTTTGCTTGTAAATGTCATACTCTATCACCAGAGAGAAAAGAGCGGCTGCGGAGGCTATGAGCATGGGGGGAGACAAAAAGAGGGCGCACCCGATAGGATAAAGCGATAAAATTCCGCAGCAACTTAAGACCGCTTCTGAAAGCGTGCTGCCAATGACTGCACACTGCAATAATATACTTTTCAGACTCATGAGATTTTATATCCACAAATTTATCCGGAATGTATTATTTTTACTCAAACAAATGATAATCATTATCATTTGTGATGATATAACCAGAGAAATGGGCTGTCAATAATTAAATAACATAAGATTGCCTCGAAGCAAATTAACATGATATACGGGAGTTAAAAGGTAAAATTATTCTCCGAGAAGATTATGATTATAAAAAAATGAGAAGCAAGGATTAGAAATGTATTGAGTGGATAGTTTAGGATGAATGTTTCTTATTTTTCCGCATCTTACGCAACTGCCATAACGTTAATGATGGCCCTGAAAAGGCATAACAAAAGAAAATAGCAAACAACACTTCGGGCGGGTCAATCGCAATAGCGACAATGATAAGCACAGGGATTAATAAAACAAAGAAAGGCACTTTCCCACGCAGGTCAATTTGCTTGAAGCTATGATAACGAATGGTGCTCACCATGAGTGCGCCTATTAACACCGTTAAAAAAGCAATAGGAATTCCAATCAAAACCCCTTGTACATTATAGGTATAACCTAACCAAACACTGCCTGCCACAACGCCTGCTGCGGCTGGACAAGGTAGCCCTTGAAAATAACGTTTATCTGAATCGTGGGATTGCGTATTAAAACGAGCCAGGCGTAATGCTGTGCCTGCGGTATATAAAAATGCAGCGAGCCATCCTAATTTACCTAAATGTGACAATGACCAGCTATAAACAATTAACGCAGGTGCGACACCAAAGGCGACCATATCAGACAAGCTATCGTACTCCGCGCCAAATGCCGTTTGGGTATTAGTCATTCTGGCCACACGTCCATCGAGTGTATCTGCCACCATTGCGATAAAAACAGCAATGGCAGCAATATCAAAATAACCTTTCATCGCAGCAACAACAGAATAAAATCCCGCAAATAAAGCAGCCGTAGTAAATAAATTAGGTAAAAGATAAATACCCCGTGGATATATTTTTTTAGCAGGTTGTAGCAATTCTTCTTTTTCCATCGGATAACCTCTTGCGTCTATTGTTCACGGTATTTTCAGTCCAGCCACTTGAGCGATAGATTGAAGTTGGGGGGGCAGATTTTCAAATATAATTATTTTATTATTATATTTTCCATATTTTAACCATTCAATTAATAGAACTAAACCCGCGCTATTGGTAGTAGTGACTTTGGATAAATCAATTGATAACGTAGAATGCGTTGTTAATAATGCTAGGCTGGATTTCCAGATAGGCATGATTGTTGTGAAGTCCAATTCACCTGAGACACTCAAGCGGTTAGGCTGAGTAATCATTGTGGACGTTTTGCATTATGTTGTCTCAGATCTTGCAATAATTGCGCCATATTGCCCTGAGATAATTTTTGACGAAATTGTTCTTGAAAACTTTGTAACAGGCTCACCCCTTCGACTGTCATATCATAGAGTTTCCAGCGAGACCCGTCTAAATGCAACCTATAGCTCACTGAAACAGGCGGACCATCTGAACGTATAATTTGGCTATTCACTGTAATCACATTTTTACCAGCGATGCTGCCACGAATAGGGTAAAAACGAACGGTTTGATCTTTGTAATTCGCTAATGCAGACGCATAAGTCTGAACTAATAAATTGGTAAATTCGCGCTTAAATTCCGCACGCTGGCTAGAAGATGCATTCTTCCATGTTTGGGGGGGTAATACTCTTTGTGACATTTCATCCAAATCTGCGTGGGGAACAACAATTTGATATGCCAATGAATAAACCAGTCCAGGATTACTCTTTAATGTTGTCTGGTGTGCTTTTAAGCTGGCAACCATTTTATCAGCGAGTGAATTTACCAGGCCGACTGGATCGCTATTATCCGCGAAAGCAGCTTTTAATAGTAGTAAGAATATAGAGAATAAAAATAGTCTAGCGATTGTTTTTTTCATTTTTTTGTACCTCTCCTGGGTGGCTAATACTAAATAAGAACTGTCCAATTAACTTTTCTAAAATCATGGCAGAATGCGTTTCTTCAATCATACTACCATTTTTTAAAAATTCTTTGCTATACATAGGAGTAATAGAAACATAATTATCGCCTAACAGACCTGCTGTTAAAATACTGGCAGAAGAATCCATAGGAATCTCACGAGTACTTGAATTAATACGCATTGTCACGATTGCTTTATAAGAGGCGGGATCAATAGCAATATCAGTGACTTCACCTACACTGACACCGCCTATTTTTACAGAACCCCTTACTTTTAATTGGCCTATATCATCAAAGGCAGCTGTTACATGATAGCCTTCCTGCTTGAAAAAAGTGGTTAATCCACTGACTTTAAAAGCAAGTGCTATCAGTGACACAATAGCCGCCAGTAAAAATAAACCCACTAACGTTTCAATAGTTCGTTGCGATAGCATTACCACCCTCCAATCATCATTGTGGTTAATATAAAATCCAGTCCTAATACAGCTAATGACGAGTACACGACAGTGCGCGTTGTGGCATTCGCAATGCCTGCTGATGTCGGTGCTGTATGATACCCTTGATACAGCGCAGTCCATGTAACGACTATTCCAAACACAATACTTTTATAAATACCATTGACTATATCCGAATAGAAATCAACGGAAGATTGCATATTAGACCAAAACGCACCTGCGTCTAGTCCTAACCATTTGACGCCTACGAGATAAGCCCCGTAGATGGCGACCATATTAAAAATAATTGTTAATAATGGCATAGAAATCAAACCGCCCCAAAAACGCGGTGCTATGACATGGTGCAGTGGATCAACTGCCATCATCTCCATGCTGGATAATTGATCTGTGGCTTTCATCAAGCCAATTTCTGCAGCCAAAGCAGATCCCGCGCGGCCTGCAAATAATAATGCTGTCACCACAGGGCCTAATTCACGTACGACGCTGAGTGCGACCAAAGGGCCGAGCTGTTGAGATGCCCCAAATTTTGATAGGGTGTGATAACCTTGTAGGGCAACAACCATCCCGATGAATAATCCTGAGACTATAATAATTAATAAAGATAACACGCCTGTCGCATAAATTTGTTGGAGAATTAAAGGAAACTCTTTTCGAATAGAGGGTACACGGAAAATAGCGCCATATAATAGTAAACCTGCTTTACCTTGTTTTTTGATAAGATCAATGCCTACACGTCCCAGAGCAGTTATTTGATGGATCATGATACTTTTTCCTCGCTCATGATATCTTGTTCTAATGGATTGGCTGGGTAGTGAAAAGGAACGGGGCCATCAGGTAATCCTTTTAAGAATTGCTGTAATTGGGCTGAGTCGTTATGACTAATAGACTCTGCAGTGCCTTTACCAATGACTTTACCATCAGAGATCATATAAACATTATCAGAAATACTTAAGGTTTCTGGGACATCATGTGAAACAATGATGGTAGTTAATCCTAACGCATCATTCAGTGTGCGGATTAATTTCACGAGCACACCCATGGTAATCGGATCTTGGCCTGAGAAAGGTTCATCATACATAATTAAATCAGGGTCTAAGGCAATGGCACGTGCCATTGCGACTCTCCGCGCCATACCTCCAGATAACTCATTTGGCATTAAGTTCCTTGCACCACGCAAACCCACCATTTCTAATTTGATGAGCACTGCACTGCGAATCATGCTCTCAGATAATTCTGTATGCTCACGCAAGGGGAAAGCCACATTTTCAAATACGGTCAGATGGGTAAATAACCCTCCCGTTTGAAATAACATACCCATCCGTTTACGCAACGCGTATAAATTAGCTCGGTTGAGACGAGCGATTTCTTGTCCATTCACAACAACACAGCCTTTTGTTGGCTGTAATTGGCCGCCTATTAAACGCAGTAACGTGGTTTTACCAGAACCGCTAGGCCCCATAATTGCAGTCACTTTGCCTTTTGGAATGACAATATCAATATCACGAAAAATAGCTCGATGCTGACGTTGAAAGCCTAACTTGCTAATTTCAACCAAATTATTCATAACAACCATATAAAAATGATGAGTAAGCAGCAGTATAGCAACCAAGGGTATGTTAGTAAAAATCTTTTTTAGGTGATAAAATGCCGCAGATCGCCTCCTCTCTGGGAATGAAGTGAGAAGAGAGCGCTGATTAAGATCGTCCCCTCTCCCAGAACGAAGTGAAGGGAGAGGTCTAGGGGGAGGGTTTTCGACATGCAAGAAATTGAAAAAATTTGCGCCTTAGGGCGTGCGGTGATTGAAGCAGAAGCCCGTGCGGTTGATGGGCTTGTGGATCGCATCGACCATCAATTTGGCACAGCGTGCTTACGCCTTCTTGCCTGTGAAGGCCGTATTATTGTGATAGGCATGGGAAAATCAGGTCATATCGCTAGAAAAATAGCAGCCACGTTTGCAAGTACGGGCAGCCCTGCGTTTTTTGTTCACCCCGGTGAAGCGAGGCACGGTGACTGTGGCATGATTACATCGAAAGATGCAGTACTCATGATTTCTTATTCAGGCGAAACGGATGAAATCATCGCTATTTTACCTTTTATTAAGCGATTAAATATTTTGTTAATTACATTAACAGGAAATCCACAATCCACGCTGGCTAAAGCCGCTACCATTAATATTGATGTCAGTGTTTCAAAAGAAGCGTGTCCTCTGGGGCTTGCGCCCACATCTAGTACGACTGCAGCGCTTGTAATGGGCGATGCTTTAGCAATTTCTTTACTTGAAAAACGCGGATTTACAGCAAAAGATTTTGCGATGTCCCATCCAGGAGGTGCGCTCGGCCGAAAACTATTGTTGCGCGTAGTTGATATTATGCATACGGATAGCGCTATACCTAAAGTGGATTATAATGCATTATTAAAAACAGCATTAATCGAAATGACCCAGAAAAAATTAGGCATGACAACGATTGTTGATGCAGATAATCAATTAGCAGGTATTTTTACGGATGGTGACATACGTCGAATTTTTGATAAAGAGATCGATATTCATAATACCTACATTCACGAAGTGATGATAAAAAATCCAAAAGTAATCAGCGCAGATGCTTTAGTTGCCGAAGCTGTTCATTTGATGGAAAATTTCAAGATCACATCATTAGTAGTTAAAAATGAAAAAAATCATCCTGTGGGGGTGATACATATGCACGATATTTTGCGTGCAAAAATACTATAAAGAGAAGGAATTTTTATGGAAACAGAATTATTAATGCAAAAAGCAAAAAAAATTCGCCTGGCAGCGTTTGACGTGGATGGCGTACTCACTGCAGGTGGTATGCTGTATGGCGAAGAAGGTATTGAAAGCAAGCATTTTCATGTGCATGACGGACAAGGTATAAAATTTTTAAAACAAACAGGGGTTGAAGTGGCTATTATCACGGCTTGTAAATCAGTCATGGTTGAACGCCGTATGGAAGACTTAGGTATCAAGTATGTCTATCAAGGCCAGTTAAGTAAATTATCAGCCTATGAAGACCTTAAACAAAAATCGCAATTCAGCGATGAAGAAATAGCCTATACAGGGGATGATTTGCCTGACCTTCCCATACTGAAACGTGTCGGTTTTGCGATTACAGTACCGAATGCTTCAAAGATTATGCAAGAACATGCGCATTGGACGACAACTCATCGTGGGGGGCAGGGTGCGGTACGTGAAATATGTGATTTCATTATGCAGGCCCAAGGCACTTATCAATCTATAGTTGATTCTTATCTCGAGTGAGGGTTATTTTGTTTATTATGTCGCTAAAAAATTCAATGATGAGTTTTTTATTTGTCTTAGCGCTTGGACTAAGTATTTGGTCCATTTTTATTGCTAAACAATCTCACATAACATCATTGACAGATGCAAATCATCGGCCAGATGCGTTTATGGAAGACGTGATTGCTATTATTATTAATAAACAAGGCAACCCTTCTTTGAGAATTGAAGCGCCTAAGATGGTACACTATGCAGATAATGATAGAACTGATATTACTACACCGCATTTAATGTTATATAGGCAATCACCTGAACCTTGGCATATCAATTCAAATTATGCAAAAGCAACGCAAGGTTTAACCGAAGTGTTTTTTTGGAGTAATGTCGTTATTCATCATTTACATGATGTAGCTAATCCGACAACGGATATGACGACACCTACACTTACCGTATTTCCCGATCAGCAAATTGCTAAAACGAACGATACTATCACGGTTGTTCAACCGAATACGACTATTCACGGCGTGGGTATGTTAGCAAACCTAAACGAGGGTACAGTGCAATTGTTCTCTCAAGCACGGGGAGAATATGTTCCTGACGCTTCTTAGATTTTCTTATCTTAGTAGTATTCTATTTTTAATGTTATTTTCTGCTCTAGCATGTTCTTTGCCAAAAGAGAGTGACAAGCCATTTAGCATCATCGCGAATACGTCTGTATTTAACTATAAAACAGGTATAGATATTTACGAAGGTGACGTGAAGATAGATCAAGGCACAACACATCTTACGGCGGATCGTTTGATTACAAAAAAAAACAAACAACATAAAATAATACTCGCAACAGCCCTGGGAATTAAAAAACTGGCAGAATACACGACTGTGCCTTCGGCAGGTGACCCTTTATTATATGCAAAAGCGAGGATTATTAAATTTTATCCTATCACTTCTATAGTGATTTTGGAAAAAGATGTGGTTGTCACGCAAAAAGGAAATAGTTTTCACGGTCCACTGATTATTTACAATATAAAAGATCAAGTGGTCACCGCGCCTGCGTCTAAAAATGGCCGCGCGACAATTGTGATTGAACCTGAGCAGTTGAGTTGACAAGGGAGATAATTTTGCGCCAGCCACTATTGTAGAAGAACATTTTAATTTAAGCTAATGTGTAGAGTCATGGCATGGTGCTGTTTGACTACGTGGAGGGGTTTCCCTTGTTCTCTGGAAGTCGTTAATAACGCCACGATGAAACAGTGTAGGATCTATTTGTAACGGTTTTACTGACAATATTTTAGGATGATGTCTGTCGACAGGGTAGTGGACTGGAGAGACTGAGTTCCTGCCAAGTATAGCAGATTTCTCTTCTTGATCGAATGTTACACTATTAATATCAAGCGATGATAAATTTGATATTGATAATGTTTCAAAAACTGAGGTAGTTGAGCCTGCAGAGCTTGTGCGCGACCCATCTTTACCTAATGTTGAGGAGATGCTACTTCTACGCGATGATGGATTTGATAGGTTTTCTTCAAGATGATGGGCAGAGCTTGCAGGTAGATTATCCTCCTTGCTAGCCTGACTATTTTGTTGCATAGCTGCTGGTGATAAAGCTTGTGAAACAACACCGTTCCTTGCAACACGATCTAAATTAGCAAGTAACTGGTCAAACGAATTATAAACAAGTGATGTTTCTCTCCCCAGATCATTTTCTACAGACCAATTTCTGACATGCCTCAGCCACTCGCTATCATTAAGACCAGATGCTGTTTGCAGAGTTTTCATTTCTTCTTTTTTAAGATTGCCAAGTATCCGAATGATATCTTCTCCACTTACGTTTGATGTTAAGTCTTTTAATATTTCTGTCAATTTAAGACAATCCTTTACAGAGAGCGAAGCAGATCGTGATGGCAGCCATTCTGTTATTTTTTTACCTGCCATGATAAGACACTTGATAGCAGCAAACAGAAGTATCGATGTTACTATTACAGTATTTACCGATACGAGAGCAATAGCACCTATACCTGCACTCCAGGATGCGATTACGATAGGGGAGGAAAGAATAGCTGGAGCAACAATATAATAAGCGAGTATGCCTGCAACGGCTAGCTGGGGTACATTTGACTTTAAAGAACCAAGCAACCGCAATCCTAATTTTTTCCAGTCAGGTAACCTCCAAAGTCTGCCACATAATCCTCCGTAAAAAAAACCGCCTAGCATTACAAAAAGAGAACCTATGAATTGAAACGTTTCTATAATAGCTTTTTTTATTAAATTCTGACTTATTTCAGAGGAGAATAACCAGCTCGTTAGACAGGGATAAGCCACAGGGTTGGCGCTTACTAATAAGGGACAAAAATAAATAATTGCCATGCCTATACAAATTAAGACAGCAATGACAAGAACCCGAGTTATTTTCGCGGAGCTGGCATTAACTTTCTCCTCCATTTTTTTTAGCGATAGATATTTTAACTTTTTTAAGTTAGGTTCTTCCCAATTCTTATCCTTCAATATTTTCAAAGATTCTTCATTTTTAGCATGTTCTTTCCTTGCAAAAAAGTAATCATGGCCTATATCAGATATAAATCCTGCTATTTGGATGGCGAAATATAGTAGTGGGAGTCCTGCTTGCAAAAAACATAGCCCAACTCCATTTGCCACAAGCCATACTAACGCATTCGACATGCAATCTCTAAATTGATCATCATTTTTTATTTCATTAAAACGATTCCACTTGAACCTTGCTTTGGTTGCTTTTAGTTTAAGATACCATTTTCTGAGCCATGGTTCACCTTGATAAGTTTGAGCATCTTCTTGTGTTTCAGGTCGAAATGAATAATAGAAAAGCTTCCAGAGGCAGACAATAATTTCAAGGCTGTAAGACAATTGAAGGAAACTCAAACTGGCAGGAAACATACTTGCTATATTAGTATTATTGTTTGCCTTATTATGGATAGGAAAATCAGGAGAAAGACAAAGTTGACGACTGCCTCGAACCATAATACCCAAACGGAAAGTAGTAAACCAGCTAAGCCAAAAAAGAGCATTATCAAATAAGCTTTCTGGCGGTTCCATACAAAAATAGTGAGCTAAATAAAATTCTGCTTTTTGCTCGTCTACTACTTCAACATTTTCCCCATCTCTATATTCCAAGAACAATGTTAATGCCAGAGCTTGTTTTTCTTCTCTAAGAGTTGTTTCAGAAATCGGTTCTTCCCCCGCTTCTGTAGCTGCTGGAAGATCCTTTTTTTCTATGCTTTTTAAAGTGGAAAATAAAATCTCGGCTTCTTTTACTGCACGAGATTTACATTTAACTTCTTGATTATACCCTTGTTTTGTCTCTATATCCCCTGCTGTTATTGCGCTCGCTTGCGTCATACTATGCCATTATGGATAAGTGGGTAAATGAATTATACATAAAAAGGCATCCCTTACAAGGGGTAGTTTCTCTTCTTTTAATAATCTTGGCTAAAAGCATCTCATCTTGCTATTATCTAACATCAATTTGGGCGTTTTTACTCCAAGATTATTATTATTCTCAAGAGCTATATTGAATATGTTAGGTGTTACAAAAATCAGTAAGCAATATCAATCTCGTGATGTTGTCAAAAATGTTTCATTGCATGTCAATCAAGGTGAAATTGTAGGTTTGCTAGGGCCTAATGGGGCGGGTAAAACCACTTCTTTTTATATGATTGTCGGCTTGATTCGTTGTACACAGGGTGAGATTTTTTTAGATGGGCAAGATATTACATCATTACCAATTCATATCAGAGCTAAATTGGGCATGAGTTATTTGCCGCAAGAAGCTTCTATATTCCGTAAGCTCACCGTCGCTGATAATATTCTTGCCATTTTAGAATTACGTACAGACCTCAGTAAAATACAACGCCAGGAACAGCTTGAGCATCTATTGCGAGAGTTCAATCTTGATTATATCCGTGATACACTCGGCATCAGTTTATCGGGCGGTGAACGCCGTCGTGTGGAAATTGCTCGTGCGCTTGCCACAGAACCCAAATTTATTTTATTAGATGAACCGTTTGCAGGGATTGATCCTATTTCTGTGATGGATGTCAAAAAAATTATTATGCATTTATGTCAACGTAACATAGGTGTTTTGATTACAGATCATAATGTGCGTGAAACTTTAGATATTTGTCAACGTGCTTATATAGTTAATCAAGGTGAAATTATTTGTGACGGCACCCCCGATATTATTTTGGCAAATAAACAAGTACGAGCTGTTTATTTAGGCGAGGATTTTACAATGGAAACGAGAGAATAAAAACATGTCCATCACAAAAATAAGTACGTGGGCAGTACGCCCTTTTTATCCATGGCTAGTCATCATTCTCTGCGCGATTTTTGCATTTTATAAATATATACTACAAGTTTCGCCTAGCGTGATGACCCATGATTTAATGAACCAGTTTCATGTGAATGGAGCAGGGTTAGGGAACTTGGCTGCAACTTATTTTTATGCTTATTTGGTTGCACAATTATTCGCAGGACCTCTACTGGATCGCTATAGTCCTCGTTATATTTTGACCCTGAGCATCGGTGTTTGTGGTATTGCAGCTATTATATTTGCTAATACACAAACACTCATGACAGCAGCCTGTGCGCGAGCTTTAATGGGGGTTGGCACGGCATTTGCTATTGTAGGCTATATGAAAATGTCAGCGCTTTGGTTTAAGCCCAATCAAGTAGCTTTTGTGGATGGTTTTGCAGGGACTGCCGCTATGATCGGTGCAATGTGCGGTCAAATTCCATTGGCCATGCTGGTTTCCTGCACCAATTGGCGTACTAGCTTAATCTATTGCGGTGTATTAGGTTTAGCATTGGCTATTATATTTTTAAGCGTAGTGAAAGATAAAGAAATGGCTAAATCAGTTAAACATACCATGGTTCAATTATCAGATGTGACTGCCGTCTTAAAAAATAAAAAGAATTGGCTACTCATGCTGTTCAGTGGTTTTGCATTTACACCCGTAGCAGTATTAGGTGGTTTATGGGGCAATCCTTTTTTTGAAGTCGCGCATCATTTAACACCGACACAGGCAGCCTCTTTTACATCGTGTATTTTTTTAGGGTTTGCAGTAGGTGGGCCATTGTTAGGTTATTTTGCAGACGACATGCGACAACGTATTAATATTACTTTAATGGGTACGGGGTTAGCTTTTATCACGCTGCTCTTGATTATTTATGTCCCAAGTTTGCCCTTGTGGCTTTGTAGCGTGATACTTTTTTTATTTGGCTTAGGGCTAGGTTCTTATATGTCTTGTTTTGCATTGGCCAAAGAATTAAATTTAAGCGGGCTTGCAGGTACGATTGTGGCTTTAATCAATACCGGTGATGCATTATTAGGTTCTTTTACGGAACCCACTATTGGTAAGCTATTAGATTTTTTTTGGCAGGGGAAAATAGTGAATGGAGTCCATTATTTTTCAACGCGAGATTTTCAACTTGCGTTGTCACTACTGCCTGTTTATTTGCTACTCGCTTTGGGATGCTTGCTGATTTTAAGACGCATGAAGTTTTAGAGGGTAGGGTAGATTACAACGCAAAAAACGCGTCTAATGTATAGGGTGGGGGCATCACTTATCACTTGCTCAAGGACATTAGCAGAGCCTGTCATCTCTATGCGTCAAGCTAAGAAAAAAATATAAAAAATGTAATAGGTCACCCCTATAAAAACTTCTTGAAAAATTTTTAATAGGGTATATAT
>JBEPVM010000047.1:0-12615 GCA_041690995.1 Gammaproteobacteria bacterium
CAAAATGGGTTCCCGCCTTCGCGGGAATGACACAGTTAAATGAACATTCTCAATTTTTTTAATGGATTTCCAATTTTTATGTTACAGAGCTTGCGCGATCATACACACGGTTGGATAGGCAAAGTTATTATTGCATTACTTATCCTCTCGTTTGCTTTATGGGGAATACACAGTTATTTAGCAGGCGGTTCTGTTAATTCAAATGTAGCCAATGTCAATGGTGTTGCAATCTCCCAAACGCAGCTCGCAATTGCTTATGAGCATGCGCGTCTTCAGATGCAAGCTCAGCCAAACGCATTATCCGCAGGTACTGAAAAAAATCTGAAAGAGCGTACTTTACAAGAGTTGATTTATATTCAAGTGCTAAAACAAGCATCATTCACACAAAATTATAGAATTTCACGTGACCAGGCGGTTAGCTTTTTAGAATCTATGCCGCAGTTTCAAGTGAATGGACAATTTTCTATAACGCGTTTCAAGCAAGCTTTGGCTGCTGCATCTTATTCCGTTGGCGATGTTTTAGAAAGCATGAGTACGGCATTATTAATTGATCAGCCTCGATTAGGGATGTTATTTACCGCTTTTTCTTTGCCAAACGAAGTAGAAGGGGCGATTGCCTTAGTGAATCAAGAACGTGATATAGATTATATCATTTTGCCATTTCAAATGTTTTCAGGCTCTTTTGAAAAACAACCGATTTCTATTCCTCAAGATAAAATCATTCATTTTTACGAGCAGCATAAAGAAGATTTTAAAACATACGAACAAGTGAGCGTAGACTATATTTTGTTATCAAACAAATCAGAAGAAAAATTAGCGCTTGCGAGAGAAAAGCTGGCCAAGTTGACTTATGAACATCCTGACACATTAACACTGGCTGCGAAAGAGTTAGGTTTACCGATTAAAACAAGTGAATTGTTTACTAAAAACAAAGGCGGTAAAGACATTTCTGCAAATAATAAAGTGCGGGAAGCCGCATTCAGTGATGATGTGTTAACTGCGCAAAATAATAGTGATGTTATTCAATACACCCCTAATTCTGTGATTGTTGTTCGCGTTAAATCGCATGTTCCCGCTGCATTCTTAGCATTAAGCGCAGTTCAAAAACAAATTATCACTCAATTGCAGAAAGGAGAGGCAAATGCTAAAACGCAAGCGTTGGCCAATGAGATTTTCCAGAAATTACAGCGCGCGACCCAACCCGAAGAAATAATCCGGCAGTATTCTGTGGTATGGCAGAAAGTAGGGATGATAGGCCGGCACTCCACTAAAATAGATTCTGCGATAGTAGATGCTGCTTTTTCTGCACCGAAACTGGAAGGCAATAAAATTTCTTATGCGATGACAAAAACACCAACGGGTATCGCGATTGTGGCTGTAAAAGCGATTCAAGAGGGGAAAGTCAAGAGCAATAACGAGTACCGTGTATTTGCCGAACAAATTCAAAATGCACAAGGCTTAATAGAATACGAATTATATAAACAAAGTTTGATGAATCAGGCGAAGATTAGATTATGAGTATAGCTTCCTCTTGAAAGCCGTTAGATTAGGCGCTTTTTGCGTTCTAATCCATCTTCCCTCTCTACCGTTAAAAAATCGCTGGTTTTTTCAATCCCATCATACTATTATTGATTTCTCTTCAAAAATATCCGCTATACATATATTTCAATCATAATCTCCCTCCATTCCCCAGGGTAATCGCACTCAGCTTTTTCTTTTTAGCCAGATGAGTGAGCAACTCCACATTGTTAAAGAGGCATTTAACCCCCGCCCCGTCATTGCTTCGGCCAAGCGCTTCGCGGCCTCGCAATGACAGCGTAGAGAGTGCATTCCTCTTCAAAAATACAAGACTGATTTTTTATTTAGCTAAAACATAAAATTTCAGTGCGATTGCCCTGCTCCATTCCCGCAGCCTACCCTGCAGTCATTGATTTTAATAATCTCAAGGAATAGCAAGCTCAAAATCAACCCCATTTTGGAGAAGAGCAGATGACATTCAGTATTCATCAACCCCATGATAAATTATTTAAACTGTCCATGACCAATTTGGTTATCGCCAAAGAATTTTTTGCGGCGAACTTACCCATACACGTTTTAGAAAAAATTAATATGAACAGTTTGAAATTAGAAGATAAAACTTTTATTGATGATGCGTATAAAACAACAGAAGCGGATGTAGTGTACTCCGCCACCCTGGGGAAGGGGGCAGCTTATTTATATTTATTATGCGAACAACAAACAACTGTTGACTCATCGCTGGCTTTTCGGTTGTTAATTTATACTGTCCGTATTATGGAAACACACCGCAAGCAACACCCAAAAGATCCCCTGCCTTTGGTATATCCCATGGTGATTTATACAGGCGATGAATCGTGGGATGCGCCTCTGGATATTTTTCCTTTATTTGGAGAGGCTGAGCAGTACGCCCGCGAACTATTACTCAAGCCTTACCAATTGATTGATGTACAACGTACAAGTGATGATGAATTACGCCAACATACATTATCAGGCTTAGTGACTTTTGTACTCAAGCATCGAAAAACGGCTGATTTTGAATTACTTTTAAAAAGACTTATGCCATGGATACATGAAGTAGAGTTGCACGAGGCATCAGGTGATTTTTTATGTCGGATTGTGTTAAAATACATCGTTAATCGCAGCTCAAAAGGCGATAAAGATTTATTAGTACGCGAAGCAGAACGTTATTTATCTCATGAATTACAAGGTGAAGTTATGACAATAGCGCAACAATGGGAACAACAAGGCATACAACGAGGTATACAACAAGGCATACAACAAGGTGTGAAGCAAGGCGAAGTTGCTTTTTTAAAACGTCTTTTACAGCGCCGTTTCGGTGATTTACCTTTTCTGTATGCAGAGTTCATTGCTGGTGCAGATGCGGAAACATTATTGTGTTGGGGTGAAAAAGTTCTTGATCCAGAAATAAAAACATTAGAAGAGTTTTTTAGTGAACTTCCTTTAGAATCTTGAAAAGGTAAATGGCGTCAACCTACGTTGAACGGCTTTTCTGCTGAAACATTAAAAAACGGCTGATCTTGCTACCATTTAATTTAACTCGAATGGCTGTATCACTGCCATTAAGTTAAGAAAAAAATTAAAAAATGCTTTTGGCTCATCAGGTCGGAGACCTGAGAGCGCGAAGCGCCTAGCCCTGGCTAAGACGCCGCTGTTTGGCGTTGCAAGCCAGGGTAAGGAATATGCCACATATCCAAGCGCTGTAAGCGCGAAAGCTATCTTTTCGCCCTTACAGGGCTTGTGTGAAATTTTTAATCTAACCTAGGGTTGCAGGCGCAAAAAACGCGCCTTTAACCCTAGGCTATGCGCTCCGCGCTCTCAGGTTTCCGACCTGATGAGCCAAAAGCATTTTTTAATTTTTTTCTTAACTTAATGGCGGTGATGGCTGTACAGGTTGTAAAACGCCTCTAACTCTGCCAATAAATCAAGTTGTGCGTTTGTGAGGGCAGGGTCTTTGCGTAACGCCAAAATTTCCTTGAGTGCAGTGGATGGAGTTAAGCGTTTTTTTCCTTGGTAATCAATTAATGCGTCTTGGTCTGTTGCGGGATTTATTTTTTTCATATAGTCAGAAAATTGTTCTGTTTGATGAGAGGTGAGTACATCAGGGTAATGCTTGCCAAGAATACGCAAAGCGAGTTCTTGTAGAGATACATTTTTAACATGTTGCGTTAATTCTGCTTTCTTTAAAGGATCAGCTATATGAAAATCACGACAAAAACGCGTTTCTGCAGTATTCCAAAAGCCATTGAGATACAATCTGGCAGCGACATCTGTTTCAGGATAAACAGGATATTGGTAATCTGTGTGATAAGCGATTAATTTCGAAAAAATTTCTGGATTTCTTTCAAGCCATTTTTTATTGTATTCCGCGAGTTTTTTTCTTTCAGGTGTCAGGTGCTGCAAAAATCTATCTTTCAGAGGCAATATAAAACTAGGCTCACCTATTTTTTTATGCATGACGCGCGCATCAACGATAGTATCAGGTGTTGTTTGCGATAAATTTTCTGAATCTAAACGTAACCACATTAATTGATTTTTGTAATGTTGATGACTACCCAGAAACAACACAGGGCATTGAAAAGCTTGCTCAGCGCCTAAGATGCCATCAATGAGAAGTACAACAACCGTATTTTTTAAATTTTCCACACGTGCTTGATCTATTTCTTTATTAAAATAGCCTATGAGGTAATTCCACATATCACGTTCTTTAAAAAAATGCCGTGCTAATGCCAAGGTTGCTTCCACATCCACCATGGCATGATGCGCACGCCCCTCCGCAAGCTGGTTGGCTGCGCTTAAATCAGCGAGTTTCAGCGAGATTTTGCCATCTATTACAGGCCATCGGATAACAGAATTCTTAAAAAGAAAATACATGACAGCCATAGGGTACATATCCATACGTCCACACAGATTGGCATATTGATGCGTATAAGGCGGTAATAAATTTCTATAAAAAGAGAAACGTAAAAATTCATCGTCAAAGCGTAATGTATTATAGCCAAGACTAATCGTATTCGGTTGATTGAATAATTGATGGATCTGCTGCATGGCTTCCACTTCGGGCAAGCCATCAGAAAGTTCGTTGAGAGAAATCTGATGTGTAATGCTAGCGCCAGGCGATGGAATCGTGTCTCTATTAAGTTTTATTTTTAATTCATATCGTTCTAATTCTTTTAAAGAAGTATCTGTGCGAATGGCCGCAAAATGCAGCACTTGGTCAAAGGCTTTGCTTAAGCCCGTTGTTTCAATGTCATAAAATAAATAAGTTTGCATAAAGAGGTTTTCCAAAACAATATTGGTTGGATAGAGTAGGGTGTTTAGTAATAGATGGGAAGAAAAATATAGCTTTATTTATTAAAAAGTTACACATAACCACATATTATTATATTGTGTATTTTAAGGACTAATAGTATGATGTCGTTCTATTAAAAATTAGCAGTGAAGGTGATACATGGCACATGAACAGATTGAAAGAATTAATCAAATAGGTGATGTAACTTTAGAGAATGCGCTTCAGATATTAGAGATACATGAGCTAAATCCTTCTGTAGATGCCATTACTAAAGCCTATAAAAAATTATCATTGGTTGTTCATCCTGATAAAAATCCAAACGATAAAGCAGCAGCAGAAGCCGCTTTTAAAAAATTATTGGCTGCCAAAGAACTTGGTATTACCGGTCAGGCAAAAGCTGCTTTAGTAGATTTATCAGATTTCTGTAATGGAATGTTTGATAAAGAAAATTCATACATGAAAGGGCCAGTGGTAGCTCAAATAAGACAAATGATTCTTTCTTGGAGGGGAGAGTTAAATTATCCTTCGGAACCAAATTCACAAAATGTGCGTAATTTTTTTGATGAAAAATTATTTTCTGATATACATCCTGAGGACAAAAAGAGATTTTTAGAATTGGTACATGCTTTTTTTCCAGATGGAGATTGCCCAAGTAGCTCATTGTCAGAAAACTATACTTCTAACGAACTACAATTAGAAATTCTGCCATTTTTAAGAGGAATAGCTAGTCGCTATTCTGAGTTTAGATCATTTCACCATAAGGGTTTTAAGGACGTTGTAACAACTATTTTTGAAGAGACTAATAAGACGTTATTGCGTATTATAAAAGCAGGAGTAGAGCAAGAAGAAAAAATTCAGGAATTTCGGAGTTTTCAAGAATTTTGTCATGCTTTTATGGGATTATTAGAAGTACAAACCATGGATCAAGTAGCTGTGTTGAATCCAGCACGAAAGGAAGCTTTTTTTCTTTTAGATGATTTGGTTCGTAGTAACTCTGGCTTATTTTCTAATTTGGTGGCAAATGCTCACCTTATTCGTTCTCAGCTGGGAAAGGAGAAATTTTTGTATGCTGACACAAGCCTAGATGGAGATTCTGATAAGGCTACGTGGATTGGAGAACAGTATTGTAATAATCTAAGTCATACTAAGCAAGATATTTTTCAGGCGCAATTAAATTATATGATGAAGCTCGTTCTTGGAGAGAATTTGGAGCAGCTATCAGACACTCTTTATAAAAGATTTCCTGAGCAAGATAGTATATTAGAACTAGATCAAATGAACGAGGATCGTGGAAGTAGAAAATTCAAAAATAATTATACAGGGGAAAGTATAGCTTTTTCTATGAGGAGATCGTGCAGGTGGTTGGAAGAAGATAACGATCCGAATATCCTTGATAATTCTCATCCTCAGTATAAGATTGCTGCTGTTATTCCTTCTCCTATAAAGTCTTCCGTGATGAGTAGCTATGAAGCTAATTATCGTGATGCGAACGTTATCGAATTCCTTGATAGTTGTTATGGAAAAGCCTTTAGTAAATTTGAGGAGGTAACAAGAAGAAAACACGTAAAAGGTTTAAGCGGTTGTTTAACTGCTATGCAAAAAACATGGGAAGATTTCAAGTTTGTTGTTCCTGGTTCTATAAAAATAAAAATAGTAGAAGAAGGCGTAGAAGAACAAGCCCAACAACAAGCGGAAGCGCAAGAAAAAGAACAAGCCCAACAACAAGCGGAAGCGCAAGAAAAAGAACAAGCCAAACAACAGGCAGAAGCGCAAGAAAAAGAAACAGAAAGGCAAAAGGCAAAAGAAAACGAAAAAAGACAAGAAGAAGCAAAAGCAGAAGCAAAAGCAGAAGCAAAAGCAGAAGCAGAACTAGAATCAGAAGCAAAAGCAAAAGCAAAAGTAGAACGAGAAAAAGCAAAAGCAGAAGAAGAGAAAAGAGACGTAGTATGGCAGGAACCTGCTCGGCTACCTACCATTCCTCAAACAGTTCAATTAGTCTGCGAAAATAATTTTATAAAGGATATTATAACGCACGACTCGGAGATAACTCATGAACTTTTTGTGAGGCGACTTGAAGAATATAGGGATTTACTTTTGAATGAGGAGAAATATTTACCTCAACATGTGAACAGGGTAAAGGAAGCATTACTTGCGTTGTCAAAAGCAGATGAAAATACTGCCTTTGCTGCGATTAATCAATTCCATGCAGCAGCGACAAACTCAAATTTCAACCCAAGATTAAAACGGTTTGGAATATGGCTCGCTCTTACATTACTCGGTGGATTGATTGGGGTTGGTTGTGGGTTTCTCGTTGTTGCTGCTCCTCTTGCATATCCATTTTTATGGATGGTTGAGAGTGGTGTTTTTACGGGTTCTTGTATGGGTGCTTTTGTGGCTATGAAGTACGCAGTACCCGTCACTGAATCCCTTGCTAAAGGAGAGGGAATAAGCAGCCTGCTGGTTAACACATGGTTTTTTCGGGGTAAGATGGGAGAGAAGAAAAAGGAGGAAGCAGCAAACAGAGCTAACGCTACCTCTGGTCTTAGAACGTAATTCTAGAGAACATTCATTTAACTGTGTCATTCCTCTGAAAGCTTGTCATTCCCGCGAAAGCGGGAACCCATTTTGACATGTAGCTAAACTGACCTTAGTAAAATAATTTCCACTGACTAAGGCAGGTTTAATTGCACGTCAAAATGGGTTCCCGCTTTCGCGGGAATGACAAGCTTTCAGAGGAATGACACAGTTAAATGAATGTTCTCAATTCTCCATAGTTTTTTCATTCAGATAATGCCATAATTCGCGCTTGGAAAACATTTTTTCGCGGGTGTAGTTCAATGGTAGAATAGGAGCTTCCCAAGCTCTTGGCGTGGGTTCGATTCCCATCACCCGCTCCAATACTAATTCAGGAGACTTTATGAGAAGGCCTTTAAAATTAATCAGTCTATCTATTGGTATTTTGCTGTTGCTGGTTATTTTTTTCACCGTGTGCGTAGTTACTTTTGTCAATCCCAATCGCTTTAAACCTCTGATTACTGAGCAAGTGATGAAATATACAGGGCGGCAATTGACAATGGACGGTGATCTGTCCTGGACAGTGTTTCCTTATTTTGGCGTGAAAACAGGCCATGTCCTCTTGGGTAATCCTGCTGGTTTTACACAAAAAACATTCGCAGAAATTAATCATGCAACGATTGGCATCCGATTATTCCCCTTATTTCATAAAAAAATTGAGTCCAGTGGGATTACGCTGGATGGATTAAAATTAAATTTAATAAAAGAAGCGAATGGTCAAACAAATTGGCAGTTTCAAAATGCTGGGGGTGCTGTTAATAACGCTCCCGATCATTTTTCTCAACGGGATAAAATAAAACAATTACCCGTTGCCTTGGCAATTTCAGGTGTTGATATTGAAAATGCAGAAATTCATTGGATTGATGAACAAAATAACCAATCAGCCCTTGTTGAGAAATTCACATTACATGCGAAAAATGTGAGTTTGCTTACTCCATTTCCTATTACGGGTAAATTTAATTTTTCTAGTAAAAATCCAGCGTTATCAGGGCGTATTGCATTTACCAATGATATTTCTATGAATCTCGATCAGCAAGTGTTCTCATGCCGAAATCTTATTTTGAATGCAATGGTCCAGCAGGGGAATAAAAAATTTAATGGGAAAATGACGGGTGATGTGGTTGCTGATTTATCACAGCAAACAATGGAGTGGTCTAATTTCTGTGGAGAACTCGAAAATTTGATTTTTACAGGGAAAATAGGGGTGGTGGATTTGGCATCGCATCCGCATGCCGCAGGCCACTTGCAAATTCAACCGTTTGGTTTGAATGAATTGCCCCACTTTATTCGAGACGATTTAGCCAACATACAAATGCTAAAAAACATCCGAGGCGATATTGATTTTACTACAGCGATGAATGCTCTCGAGGTACAAGGAAAATTGAACATTGATGCGGTGAACGTGAATCACCTCACGTTAAGCAATATAGTAATCCCTGTCCATTATCAAATAGGTGTATTAGAACTGGCTGCAGTGACAGCTGATTTTTATAAAGGTACTTTACAGGCTAACATAAAAGTCAATTTAACAGGTGCTGTACCGCAGATAGCAACAGAAGGGAAATTAGTGAATGTGCAAGTAGCCCCTTTATTACATGATTTAGGCGCTAATCAAAAGCTGGCGTTAACAGGGATAGGCAATATGGATTTTCAAACAACAACACAAGGGCTTGATGCGAATACAGTGTTGAGAAATTTGAATGGCATAGGTCATGTGAATGTTAATCAAGGCATATTGCAAGGGATCGACCTTGCTTATTTGCTGGATAGCGCTTATGCCTTCGCCAAACAAAAACCATTAACGACAGCGAATACCCATCAAACAGATTTTGGTAATTTAATTGCAACGGTCTTGATACAAGATGGAGTGTTCATTAACAATGATTTAGTGATGGATTCACCGCGTTTCAAAACTACTGGTAAAGGAAATCTGAATTTAGTGAATCAAAAAATAGATTATCATTTGCAGGCATTCTTAAATAAATTATCAGTGAATCAGCGTAATGATTGGGGGAATTTATATGGATTGGCCATTCCTGTTCGCGTGGTAGGTGATATGCAAAACCCCACTATTAGCCTGGATACAACCGTTTTAGCGCAAGAAGTCGCTCAGGAAGAAATTAAAAAAGTGCAATTGAAAGTGAAAGAACAATTGCAAGATAAAGTAAAAGGAAAAGCAGGCGAGCTATTGCAGAATTTATTAGGGCAGTAAAAGCGTGCTTAACAGGGCGAGATTTTAAACCAGTTTTAACATTCCATGGAGGGGAATATGTCAAATTTTTGGGGAGAGAGTACTGATGATTTTGTTGTACATACTACTGAACTAGGTAGCACAGTTGGAGCAACAGCAGGATTTATATTGACTGTTTCTGGGGTTATAGGAACGGGCCCTCTGCTTCCTTTGCTTTTAATATGTTCGGTGGCCATGACTGTCCTGAAAGGAATGCATGTTGCGGGATTGCAGAAGAGGAAACAAGAGAAAGAAGAGGACACGACTAATAAAAAAATAATGGAGGCTGTCCAAAATAAAGAGATCTTCACAGGCGCAGCTTTTGGCATCACTACAGTGGGAGCCTCTTTTTTAACAACGCACCCTGCAGTTACTGTTTCTGCGGCAAGTAGCGTGTTGTACCCTGCCCAGAGCGTGATTGCGTTAGGGTTTGCAATTAATGCGCTTGTTGAGCTTTATGATAATGTTTGTCAATGGCAAGAGCTGAGGGCGCTTGAGGCAAGCAATAACCCCAAAGTTTATGGGGAGTATGAGCAGTCATCTAAAGCGACAGGGAAATTAGCTCTCTCCTCTTTAGTTAAATTTTTGGGTTGGTGTGCTGTGATGACAGGTAGTTTTACATTTGCCTTGCCACTGGCTACTTTGTTAGTCTCAGGGGGGTTGGCGCTTGTTGCAGGCAGTCATTTTTATAACAATTTCTTTGCGATTCCTAGAATAATAGTAAAAGAAGAGAAAGATGGTGATTTTATAACGCGTGTTAATAATAGTGTTAATAATAATAGTGCTCGAATCGGAAATGGGTGGTGGGGCAACACCATGCCAAAACTCTTGCGTGGGTTACAGGTTATATAGCACGTGAATAATAGCTATTAAAAATCAAGATGTACGTTTTTTGCGAGAGGGTATGAAATGCCAAGGGTAAACGTAATCGAAGCTGCAGATACAGCGTTGGCTATATTTACTGAAGAGAGTAACACGGTTGTAGCAACAGCAGGATGTCTATTGACGGCTTTCGGAGTGGTTGGGACAGGTGGTGCTTTATTGCTTTTACTTCTGATGTCATCCTCACTGCTCACTCTCATGAAAATGATTCATATTAAGGGATTGAATAGTAGAAAAACAGCTATACAGGATACCATAACGAAAAAAATGTACACTGCATTGAGGAAAAAAGAAGCGGGTACAGCGCTGGCTTTGGGTTCAACCACAATGGGTGCAAGTATTTTTATGACGCATTCTATTGCTTCTGCTGCTACAGCGATGGGTGTCTTACACCCTGGGCTCAGTTTGGTAGCGTTAGGTTTTGCTATTAATGCGGTTGTTGAGTTTTATGATAATGTGGATCAATGGCGAGAAAAAGTGAATGATAAGAATTATTATACAGAGGAAGAGCAAGAATCGGGGTTAAAAGACAAGCAGATTGCAGCAGCTAGAAATTTAGCTCTCTCCTCTTTTGTTAAACTATTAGGGTGGTCTTGTATAGTAACAGGCGGCTTTGCACTTGCCGCACCCTTTGCTCCTTGGTTAATTCCAGGTGGATTGGCGCTTATTGCAGGAAGTCATCTTTATAACAATCTTTTTGCCACCCCAAGAGCACAAAATACAGATGGATATAATACCGATGCTAGCGGGTCTCGTAGCTGTTGGCATTCTTTCCCAGATCGTGTAATGAAAAATAGCTGTAGAGGGAAGATCATTCAGAATGATAATTCTAATGTAGGTTTACAGCTTTGGTAGAGTAGTAAGGCGGATTAGGCGTTATTTGCCCCGCAACCTGTGCGGGGTAAGCTATAATTCGCCGAATGAAATTCGTTATGTTATTTAAAAATAAGAAAGATTATGCCTATAACCTGTTGTTATAGGTGGATATTATTGCAAAACAACTGGAAGGTGGTTGTTTTTATCAGGATTTACGTTTAAAATGAGCTTTTTTCGTTCAGTTCTGTTTTTTCAGTAAGAGGGCATGAAAAATGACGATAGGCCAAGAGACGAGTTCGGACGTAGTTATAGCCGTGTGTACTGAAGTAGGTAACACAGTTGCAGCAACAGCAGGAATTATATTGACGGCTTTCGGCGTTATTGGGACAGGTGGTGCGCTAGTCCCTTTACTTCTGTTGTCATCCTCCATACTCACTCTAATGAAGATGATTCATATTAAGGGATTAAACGACAGAAAAGAAAACATTAGACAGGATGCAATGCGAAAAATCAAGGAATCGGAAGACAGCCTAGAAAAGGCTAGACAGACAGCCGCAATGGAAAAGAAGAGGACGTTGTATACTGCATTACAAGAGAAAGAAGTGGGTACAGCTCTGGCTTTGGGGGCAACTACCATTGGGGCAGGTGTTTTAACTACGTCCTGTGCTGCTTCTTCTGCTGCAGCGATGGGTGTGCTACATCCCGCACTCAGTTTGGTGGCATTAAGTTTTGCGATTAATGCGCTTGTTGAGTTTTATGATAATGTTCGTCAATGGCAAGAAAGGGTGGGTCCTACCTATTATTATACGGAAGATGAGAAACGGCCAGGTGCATTAAAAGATAAGCAGGTTGCAGCAGCTAGAAATTTAGCTATCTCCTCTTTTGTTAAACTATTAGGGTGGTCTTGTGTAGTAACAGGTGGTTTTGCACTTGCCGCGCCCTTTGCTCCTTGGTTAATTCCAGGGGGATTGGCGCTTATTGCAGGCAGTCATCTCTATAACAATTTTTTTGCTGCTGTCCCTAGAGTATCAAGAAGCGGTGACTATAATATCGATGCTAGTAAGCCTCGTGGCTGGCTGGAATCTTTTGTGTATCGTCCACTGGGAAATAGCTGTAGAGAAAAGGTCATTTGCGTGGATTTTTCTAATGTAGGGTTACAGCTTTTGTAGAGTGGATAAGGTGGATAAGGCGTTTCTTGCCTGAGTGATCACCCAGGTTTTTTGCCCCCGCAACGTAATAGGTCAGCCCCTATGCCATAAGAAGCAAGCGGGCTGATGTTTGTTTT
>JBEPVM010000048.1:0-11932 GCA_041690995.1 Gammaproteobacteria bacterium
TTTGTTAATTAATTGAATTTATCTCTTGCAACCAGGGCAGAGTCCATACATGCCTTTTTTATTTCCTCAGGAATTTCGATCACGTGTGTTTCTTTTAATTTTTTTCGCACACTATTTTCAGCCTGCTTCAGATGAAGCAAAGCTTCTTCCCATCGCTTTTCTAATTCAGCTGCAACTAATCGATTACAAGGGTCAACTTGATTAAATTGCGCTTCAGCTAATTGAGCTTGATAGTGCAACCGCTCCATTTTTTGCTGCTGTGCTTTCAGCAATAATTGCTGCTCTGTTTCCTGTTCTTTTAAAGAAGCTTCATAAGCATTTAGCTCGATAGGTGAAAGAGCTTGAAAAAATGCTGTAACAACATGCTCATCAACAGAGTCTGCTGGAATAAACTGGCAAACAGGAACGTGGTATTGCTGTCGAAGGTGATTACAGAGGTAACGATTTCCGCCTTTGTACTGGGTCACCATTTTGTGACCACAGGCACCACAGAATATAATACCCTGTAATAATGCTGCTCCTTCGCGAGGTATGCCACGTGTTTGATTGCGAGTATATTCCGCATAGTTTTGTTTAAGCATATCTTGTATTTTATCAAAAAGGCTTTCAGAGATGTAAGCAGGATATTTTTCAGGAATCACAATTTTCCACTGATCTTGAGATAATTTTCGTCTCACTTTATCTGTAGCGGAAGGCCCGATTTTGAAAGCGCGTGTTCTACCATAAACAAAAATACCTGCATAAGCTGGATTTTTAAGAACATTTGATAGAGCTGTGATGGTTGGTTTTTGCCAGTGTAGCTGGTGAAATTTATCATAACGCGGCATTGTTAATCCGTTTTGATTAAAATAAGCAAGCGTTTGAGAAATAGTTTTAACACGTAAAAAAATATCAAAAACGCGCTGGATACTGCTTTGCACTTCGCGATGAGGGTCTTTTTCAACTTTTCCAATACTATTACGCAATAGTCCTACGGGTAATGGCAACGCTAGCTCTCCTCGCTGTGCCTTATTTAATAAACCAGCTGTTAACCGCGATCGGATGGTACTGAGTTCAACTTCTGCTAATTGACCCTTTAAACCTAATAGCAGGCGTCCATTCATACTGCCAGGATCATATATCCCATCGCCGTCAGCAATAAGGCAGTGTCGGTAACCACATACATCGAGCAAGGGATACCAATCTGAACAATTCCGCGATAACCTTGTCACATCAAAAGATAAGATAATACCGACTTCACCAAGAGCGACTTGCGTCAGTAATGATTTAAATCCTTCACGATGTTTAGCTTCAGCACCTGTTAGCCCCAGATCCATATCAATAATTTCAATATGATTCTCTGGCCAACCCAGTTCTAAGGCTCGCTGTTTAAGGGCGTATTGTAACTTGAGGCTCTCCTGATTGCTGAGAGTTTGATGTAAGGTTGATTGTCGAATGTAAATCATTGCCTTCAATGTTAAGTGTTGAGCTGTTATTAATTCTGATGTATTCATGGGTCACCTCCAGACAGATAGATAACAATTCAGTGATTATTTCTTTTTTATGGTTACTTGATAATTTTTGCCATACTTCTCTTGGATGACATGCCATAGACTGGATACCTCCTTTGCTAAGTTAACAAGCGTTTGAATACTGTCGCATGTTAACTTGGTCGTAGGAAATTGCGAGGTAAAGGCAAGATCAGTTGACTCAAGAGGAATATAAAGTCGTGTAAGATGTTGGTAATCGACATAAGCAAACCCTGCTTTTCCTGCTGAATTTCGCCATTCCAATACATGAAAAGAATGGCCAAATAAAGGATGAGTAGGATCAACTACTTTTATTTTATTTGTGTTTTTAAATTTTGGGTTGTTGAATGGGGTGTTAAGGGTGTTAGTCGTAATACGATTTGATATCAATGCGTATGACATAACGAAAATCGCGTAATGCAGTGGCTTTAATCACTGCATTTAACGCCAATTTCACACCACTGATTCCGTGCTGATGGTAACAGAGAGGTGAAAGTATCGCTGCAAATGTGGGTTTAATAATTTTTTGAATGAGAGATAAAATGAGACGATCACTGCAGTTCCAGAGGGTCACTGCTTCATCTGCAAAGCAGTACGTTTTTAAGGGGGAGAATTGATAACGACCTTCAATAAAGGTCTGTAGCCACTGGCTAATAGACGTGTTCCACTCAAAAATAAAACTCCACCAAGGCGACAACTCGCCCCAGGCGTATTTTTGGGCTATTTTTTTATTTTTCCAGTCGTGAGCGAGAGACAGCAAAGCATTGAAATCCCATCGGGGCTTTGTGATTTTTTTATTTTTTTCTCGCATAAAAAAATCTCTGATGAAAAGATGAGATGTGATTGTAATCCCAATCGTATTGAAGCGGACATCAATTTATTTTTTAGGACGAGGCATTTTTTAAAAAGACGCACGACAGATTTATTTTTTAAAAATATGCTTAAAAAATAGAAAAAGATAGAATGGGGAGGTGTTTTTTGATGTGAGATATTTTGCAACTCTCTTACAAAAATTTACACGCATTTCCTACAGAAAAAGACCCATCGTTCGCGTAACATGCAAGTTCTTTATAAGTGAGGTATAGGATGATTGATAGATATAAGCCATTATTTTTTCAAAGAGGGGCAAGTTATCAGCAACATTCAATGAAAAAAATAAGTTGGAGACGCTATGCGCGAGGCGTGTTTTTGAGTGTGATTGTAATGGGACTTATTTTAGTTGGAATTTTTTGCCACTCTGTTGTGGGGTCTGTTATCAGTATTGCAGTGCTGGGTATTCTTACTGTGATAAGTGCAATGAAATATGAATAATTAAAATGGATTGAACTCAATAAGCTCAGAAAAATCTTTGTCTTAAGGGGATTCCAAAGGGGAACGCTTTGGTCGCCGCGCAGCAAGCGCGGCGCTGCTATTTCAGCCGCGCCTCACTTTTAACGGATTAAAAAACAGATAATGTTTCAGCGATGTTTTTAACTTTTGCTACATGCTTACCTAAGCTCGCCAAATACTGCTTGGCAAATTTTTGCAGCTTCATGTTTTTTATTTCTTGTGCAAGAAGCGGCTGAAAATCGCCTCGTCTCTTGCACGTCAGTCCTTTTCTCTCATACATATCGATTATCTCGAGATTTCCTAAAATATTTCCGCTATGTTGGTAAAAAAATTCGTTAATGGGTTTTTTCATGCCAGAGACACAAATATCTTTTACTTTAAGCCAGGGTTTTTCTGTTTTGCCTTTCGTTAAAAATACAATATCGACAGTGATTTTAGCATTATCAAAAAGATCATCAGGCAGGCGATACGCTGTAATTAAGCTACCACCTTCGCGATGGATAATCCCTCTTACGTGTTTGGTGATATTGTCCATAAAGTAAGAAGGCAATACCATGGCTAATACACCGCCTGTTTTTAATAAACGCATGGACTTCGCCACGAAATAATGATGGATACAATGGTCTTTTAAATCTGCATGATGACTATCATACACCCTGCTTGCGCCATAAGGCGGGTTGCCAATAATTAAATCGAACTGGTTATCAGGTTGAAATTGCTCGAAACCAGAGGTATGCAGATCAACATGCGGATAGAGGGATTTTGTGATTTGACTGGTTAGCCTATCCAGTTCAACTGCCGTGATAGAGCTATTTTCTTTGATAGCTTGCGGCATATATTCCATAAAAACCCCATGACCTACCGCAGGCTCCAGAATAGTGCCACCTGTAAAGCCATATTGCATCAACCAATCATACATAAATTTGACGATCACGGCAGGTGTGTAATACGCATTTTTGACGGTCTGTTTTAAACTTTTGATTTCATCTTCATTGAGTATATCCCTCAGCATTTTGTAAACGTCTGGCTGAGTCATCACCGCTTGTAACCCACCCCATCCCGAATACTGTTTTAACATATCGGATGTGACGTTGCCTTTTTTGAATTGATCAATAATAAAAAGATTCTTCGTGTGTCGCGCTTGGTTTATCATGTTTTTGCTCCTAGTCATTTAAAAGGGTTGCGAATGCAACCCTGGCTAGGCGAACGCCGATGAGTGTAACGAGTCAGGTGGGGTGAGAGCTGTCAAGGACAACGCTGCCGAGGGTAATCGCCTAAGCTGCACAAGCGAAGCGCGGAAGCTTAGGGATACGGCAGCGTTGCCGTAGGTTTATCCTTGACGGATCGAGGGGCAAGGCCCCTAAAAAATTCTTTTGGTTAAAAAAATATAAAATAAAAAAAATACTTCGGAAGGACTCTTATGGGTTATTCAATTTTTAGAAATAGAGAGAGAAACCACATAAATAAAAAAGTATAAGCCTGCAGAGACCATTTGGTAAATATAATCATCCTTTAATATCACTGTTTTTATTTAACAATTCTATTTTAAAAATCTAATACGATTATTTTTTTAAGAAACAAGTGACAAACCCAAGACGATTCGGTAGAAGAATTGGAGCCGGTGAGAACGAAAACGGGTAGCAGTTAAACGAATTATTTGTGTTATTCATCTAAAATCCAGCACTCATCGGCAAAGAACGCCAATGAAAAATGCTCGCCTCTATCATTGTGTTCGTTGTCAGTGTCAAGCGATTATTTGCAGTCACTGCGACAGAGGGAATATCTATTGTGGATTAACGTGTTCACAGCAAACACGCGCCGAAAACCATCGAATAGCCAATCGGCTATACCAAAACAGTCGGAAAGGACGCCACAACCATGCTGAACGTCAGCAACGCTACCGAGAACATCGAAAAATAAAAGTGACGGATCAGAGTTCAATGGATTTACCCTTTCATGATTTACTGCCCCAGAAGCCAAATGAGCATGAACCAGAACAGGCGGAGTCTATTCATTGTCATTTTTGTGGTGAAGTCGTCTTGCCATTTCTTCGTCAGGGTTATTTACACCAGACAAGAAACGATTCGCTTCGTGTTTTTTCATTTTGGCCATTAGGCCCCTAATTTAAATACAGGTGGAGAATAAACGCATGACATTATCCAATGAATTAGAAACCAACATCTTAGGAGACTATCACGCAGAAAAATGGCGCGTAGATGATCTTTCACGCCCATTACCTATATATCACAGTATCGTTGGAAAAATGTTATCTCAAGCAGGTGTTCCTAAAAAAAACTTTATACAACGCGACTCTCTTATCACGCCTTTTTTATCTTTTGTCAGAGATATCTCAGAAAAATATTCAAGATTAGCCGCTAGCCGTTTATATGAAATGATTCATCTTGCACTTATTTTAAATTTGTCCAGTCATTTTTTTTGTAATGGATGGAATCACCTTACCCTTTAACATTCACGAAATAATAGGAGGAGTCATCTGATGAGACTATATGGTTCTATACAAACATGCTTTTGGGAAAACGAAGACGCTCAGAAACTGTCTGATCAAGGGAAGTTATTAGCGACTTATTTATTGACAGGCCCACACAGCAATATGATCGGCTGCTTTAGACTACCTGCGGGTTATATCACAGAAGATTTGAGCTGGGACATTCAAAAAGTAAAAGCGGCTTTTCATGAACTACATGAGCTGCGGTTTATTACACGTGATGAAACATCGGGGTGGTTATTAATCAATAATTTTTTAAGATGGAACCCCATTCAAAATCCTAAACAGGCAAAGGGAGTTCAGAAATTATTTGATGCGGTTCCTCTTCAATCCACGGTATCGAAACCCTTGATACAGGGTTTGTTAAACCATGGAAAATATTTTGATGAGGGGTTTACCAACCGTTTGCATACCCTCGCTACTGAAAATGGACAAGGTATTGATACAGTAGTCAAAAAACAACACGCAGATCAGGATCAGGATAAAGATCAGAATCAGAATCAGAATCAGGATCAGGATCAGAATAAAGATCAGGATCAAAAACAAAATCAGAAAGATATATCTCTGTCTGGAAAATCTCTTTCAAAAAATAGCCCAAAGCTCTCTCTGAAAACACAAGCCATCGAAATTCTACAATTCTTAAATGAAAAAACAAAACGCGCCTATCGGCCTGTGGATTCAAACATAAAATTGATCATAGCAAGACTGAAATCAGGTGCCACTGTGATGGATTGTCGTCAGGTCATCGCGAAAAAAACGCGTGAGTGGAAAGGGAATGACAAAATGGCTGAATATTTGCGACCCGCGACATTGTTTAATGCAACTAAATTCGAGCAGTATCTGGGTGAATTGGTAGAACCTCACAAGGAGGATGACACACATGAATCACTGTCCTGATTGTGGAAAATCACTTGGTATGCGCGCAAAACGCTGCTCTTGTGGCTGGGTTAAGGTAGAACAGAAAAAACCTGTGATCCCAGATTATCGGTGCCAATACGTGATCGAAAACGAACGCTGCGCCAAACAAGGAACGATTTGCCCCGCCCCTTATAGTGACGGTCCCTGGTATTGCACAGCACATTGGCACAAGCGACTCTTTGACGGAGGTAAAAGATGAAGGAAATAATGAATAAATCCGCCGAAATACAAAACCGCATTGATACCATTACAGCCGATATAAAACATTCTCTTAAAAGCATCAAACGGCTTAAAGCATTTGCGAAATATCATCAGAACATAGATCGCGCTCCGCATGCGCCACGCGTTATTAAATACAGCTCCATTCCGAAAAGGGAAAGATGTTTTCAATGGACGCTGCAAAGCATTACGACTCAAATGAAATTGCTGGAAGCGGAACTTAAAACCCTCGTCAAATATGGCAAATAAAGGTGCGACATGAATAAAACACACAAAGAGCAAGATTTCATGGGGTATGTAGAAAGGCGCCTTGACCATTGGGCTGACTGGTTTAAGAGTAGCAATCATTATGGCTTGGGTTTTCATTCTGAAAAAATTGAATACATCCTCATGACTGTGGGAATGATGATAAAGAGTACGGATGTTAAGCCACTCCCTTCGGATGAAGAGGCGGAAGAAATAGAACTACTCGTCAGAGAAATGGCTTGTCATAATAGCAAAATGGCAGATGCATTACGTATCCATTATTTTGATAGAAAAAAATCACGCGATCGCGCTAATGCCATTCAAATGGCATCTACTCCCTTTAAAAATTACGTTAAAATGGCAAAACAATGGTTAGCGGGTAGATTAAGTGCTTATCAAAAATAGTGGATAAAATTTTTAAGGATTTTTTGTGTTCTGCCAAAAAAATATTGTAAGCCTATCCACTATTTTTTTGGTTTTTGGATTGTTTATTTTTTTATTCTGTTAAAATGCACTGCCTGAATGACCGCTCCTTTTTCAAACTATTGAAGGGTATTGTTCGCTATAAAAAATTAAGATGGAGTGGTTTCAGAGAAAAAACAACTTAAGACAATAAAGAGGTTTTATGAATAACAGATTAGTCGTTAATGTTCCACCCGATTACAAATGTCCCATTACACTTGAAATAATGCGAGACCCTGTGATCCTCCTCGGTGATGGCCACAGTTATGAACGAAAAGCGATTGAAGGCTATCTTGAACAATCCCGCAATCCTGTCAGCCCTCTCACAGGTGAGCCTTTGGCTTTCAAAATAATCGTGTCTAACCTTGCTTTAAAAAAAATAATAGATGATTTTATTCAAAATAATCCCTTACTCGATCCTTCATTAAACTCTTCTGGCTTTAAGAACATAGGCGTGAACGTGGATGCCGCTATTGCTGCCAAGCTTGAACGTGAACAAGATGAAATAGACCAAGCAAAGCTCCACCGAAAATCGCCTCTTATCTCGTATCAAAAAAATCTGAAAGCCTATTTAGAACAACGCCATTTATTAAAGCAGCATACGGGTGATAATAACTACGATGTCTTTATCAGCTACGCGTGGGAAGACAAATACAACAAACTCTCTCATGAAAAACTACAGCTTTTTTTAATTCGACTTCATGGAGATCTCCAAGAGATTGGCCTGAAAGTTTTTTTAGATATACACGATATGAGAAGAGACATGCGGGAACTGATGATCACCAGTATCGAACAAAGTGGTATTGTTTTGTCTATCTGCAAACCTTTTCTAAAAGAAGCCATTGAAAAAGCACCCAACGGTAATATTGCGCTCGAAATGAATTGTCTGCTGGAGCGCGTACGTCATGACCAACAAGTTTTTCTACCGCTCTTATGCGAAGGGGAAGAGATCAGCGCGTTGCCCACGCCTGTCCAGCAACAATTATCTTCTGATGTGATACAGTCTTTACTACACGATATCCGTGCTTTATTTTCAGAATTCAATCCAGCCGAACAATTTTCTCCTGCCTACATGCAGTGGTTCACCGACCGTTTAGTACCGAGAATTCTCGCTAATTTAGGTATCAACCCCGAAGAAGATATTTTGCTGGAGACCTTGACTCAATTATTTCAGAACCAAGTCAAGCAGCAACAATTACCCAACTTACATCAAATGCTTCCAAGACAGCAGTTTCAGCATAACCAACCTGATGTCACAGAAGAAAAATATACAGAACAACGTCTACAAGCCTTTGAATTTTTTCTAAGACGCCTACAAGAACTCGGCTCTTATCGAAAAAAGGTTGCGATGATACAATCTGTACTGCTTGTCTATCAAAGAGAACCTGATCGGGATAGTCTTGCGTGCCAGGCACTGGATGCCTGGATTCAACAATTTGCTCAACACCTCACCTTGGCTGGCATCCACGTGACGCTCTGGTCAGAAGGCCATCTCATCAAGCCCTTGCCTGTCGCTGTCGTGATGGTTTGCACGCCTCATCTTAAACAAACAATGGATCATGGCCTACAACAAGCGGGTTCTGTCTGGCAGCAATTACAACATCATCTGGCTCAGCGTCAGGTGGTTTGCTGCCCCATTGTTTATCAAGGAACGTATGGGAATGCCGTACCCACCTGGTCTCTGCAATACCCTCAATGGGCAAAGTCTTTATTAGTCCGTAACACAAAAGGCCGCTCCTTAAAAATCACTGACGATGAATATCACAATTTCATAGTCAAAAGTGAACAATCCAAAGGGCTATTACTTGATTTACTGAATTATGAAGACGATGATCCCTGTTATCTCTGGTTATTACAAAATTTACAGCACATGTTATTCGGATGGGGAACCCGTGAGTTATTGACACTTGAACAAAACATCTTAAAAAGAAAACAGTCTGCCTTTACCCCTGTGGCTGACGAGAAACAAGACTCGCCGCGATTTTCCCAACAGCTACCCGCACCAAAATTCTTTCAAAATGAGGATACGCCGTTACTTAAAGCTGCATCCACTGGCAAGCTTGATATTCTACAATGGCTGCTTCAAAACGGCTCGAGTCTTTTAGAAAAAGATAAGGATGGTAACGGTGCTTTGCATAGAGCCTCTTTGAATGGCCACCTTGAGATAGTGAAATGGTTATTAACAGAAGGAGGCGCCAATCTTTCTGATAAAAATCAGAATGACGACACTGTTTTTGAGGTTGCAAAAACAGATAAGATCAGGCATTTTCTGAAGGAGTTTAGCTCGGCTCTACAAAGGTTAAACTTACAACCAATGTCGCCGTCCCCCAAACGCAGAGGCTCGCTTTTTGAGCCAAAAGAAGAAAAGCACGCTCCGAACCTTGATCAAATCGAAGTCGAGAAATTTATCAAACTTGTTACGGATGGTCGACAAGATGAAGCAGAAGCGTTATTAAAAGCAGAGCCACTGCTTGCTTTGACTTATGGTAAGACGACTGACAATATAGGCAGGCCGATTCAACGCATTACAGCGTTTCAATATGCCGTCTATGTATTGGATGCTCACATGTGGGAAATGATGCTTCCCTATTTTACCTCAGAGCATTGTCAATTAGCGTATGAGCAATTTAGGGAACTGGAAACCCATGGCATAGAGTATGGTAAAGAACAGAACTGGAAAAAGCTGATAGATGAAATGAAAAAATACAGCTATAACTATGGTTGCTGGAGTAGTGAGGAACGTCTACAGCAATTGAAAGTGATAGGAGAAGAGCAGGACAAATTGGCGCAACATGTCATAAGCGAATACTGCCGCCCCGATAGGCCCTTCTATCCAGTGCCTAATTTTGAGGATGGAGTCAAGCTACCGAGAGGTCAAGGTAGAGAGAGGAAATGGAAAGAACGAACAGGTAACGAGTGGATATGGTCCAGAGGCGAAGAAAATGAGCTCCGGATGCGCGTTGAACGCGGGCGCGCTGGACATCTCGTCAAGTCAGCTCGCCTGTGGTTGTCGGCCTTTGTCGCAGTAGCTAGCTACGACTATATAGATTTAATGCCGAACAACGCAGAATGGCCCGGGCAGGAGTGGTGGATAATATCCTCGGACGCAGCAGCCCTTCTAGTATTAGGCCGAATACGCAGTCAGCAGAAGGACAAGCTGAGTCAACGCCTGAAACAGAAGAGCTTACCACAACTATGGAGAAAGCCCTAATAATAACCCAGAGCCGAGCCAGCGTAGCGAAGGATCATGCACGCGAGTAAAGGCAATCCAAGCCAGGATAAGATCAACTCTAAAAAGCGGACGGACGCATTTAGCCCACCAGACTGACCATCGGACAAGATAGCATTTATAGTAGTTACAGACCTGGTGTCATAGCGGATAGTCTAAAATAACAGTCATTCAAAACTCAGATGAGGCACTTTTTTAGATTATTACATATGTCCTACCCTAATTCAGTGGCAAAACAAAGAATAACCTGCTATAAAGTTAAGTATTAATTAAGCATTTTTTAAGCAAGTTAAAAGAGGTTATTGCTATGTCAAAAGAAACTGTAAAAATGTCTTTGCATTTAACAAAAGAAACTAACGATACGTTAGAAAAATTAAGAAAAGCATCGGGATCAACAAGCAAAAGTGAACTGTTGAGAAAATCATTGGCACTCATGGCGCTTGTCGTCGAAAATAAAAAAAAGGGAAATCATCTCGCTATACTCGATAATAAAGACAAAAAATTAAGCGAGATTATAGGTCTATGAGTGATATTAATAATATTAAGGAATTTTTGAATCAGTTTAATTTTACTGCTGAATTTAAAAACATAGAAAATCATGAAGACGCTAAGCTGAGACGATTCAAAGATAAGTGGTTATTCATTACAACACTGATCTCTTTAGGGTTAATGTTTATGACATGTATCGGTTTTTTGTTATTAAAAAAAGACTCTGTTTATGCGGGTGCCGCATTAAACGGGATAATAGGCTTAACCATAGCCTTATGCGGTTATTATGTCAGAGGGAAAACCCGCTAAAATGATTAAAACATCCTGTAACTTTATGTTTCAAATTTTGAAACCGACTGATTGTTATCAATCATTTTTTTATAAACAAAAATTTTATGAGGTGAAACGACTGATAATTCTCTAAAATTTACGGCGTAATCGCTTCCCTCCTGCGTTTATCAGTTAATTCTTTTCCTTTATTTGATGTCCGTGCATCCGTATGAAATCCCCTTTCCCTTTCTATTTCTTCTAAAAACACCCCAAACTTTGCGTTGTCTCTAAATCTTCGGTAAAATTTAATTTGAGACAACGATATAAATTAACCCCCTCTTTCGGTAAGATTTAATGTGAGTCAATGCGGGGTATTGACATGAGGCGCCTCATTTTGGTATAAATTCACTATGATGTTATTTTTGCGAAAAAAACCTGTCCTCGGACAGGTTTTTTTATGTCGTGTTTTCTTCCCATTCGATCAGCGAATCAATCCATTTCAACTCAATTCGGAGTGTTTTTGTTATGAAAAACAAATTCATCGCAATCATTTTGTCAGGGATTTTATTAAATCAAATCTGCCTGGCCGATGATAACGTGACACAAGTCGGTCGTTATAGGACTGTGGCTCATGAGCCACCTTTTTCGCAAACGCATTTGCTCTCACAATCCATTCAGGTCCATTTCACGCAAAACATACGAACCGTTGGCGATGCCATCCAGTATCTTTTGCACTTCAGTGGATATGCGTTGCTC
>JBEPVM010000049.1:0-11522 GCA_041690995.1 Gammaproteobacteria bacterium
TGTTACCCGCGCATGTGGTGAATGAATATTGCCGACCCGACAGAGCATTTTATCCCGTTCCGAACTTTAACCAAGAAGGGCTACCACGCGTGAGAGAAGTGGGTGGAATAGCAGGCAAGGAGGCGTATACAGAATTACTCTATCAAGGGGGGCTGGGACAAAAATGGGGGCTGGTGAGAGCGAGTAATCCAGATGGCGCGTATACTAGTTGTTATAACACGAAGTTCGTTGATATATGCAGGTGCGAGATCGACTCAATGGCAGTCCTGAATTTGTCAGAAGCTCGCTTGCAGCAGCAGCAACTTCTAATGAGAGACCTATTGAGAAATAAGCGCTTGCTTGGTATTAAAGGATAAGGATAACAAACCCCGCCCCAACCGTAACCAGGCAAGTAGTGCGTACTTAATCTTCCTGACGCACTCACTACGTTCGATTGTTGACTCTTCAGTAACTTTCCCTAAAAAACAGGAAAACTTACTGAAGAGTTTCAATGAGCAAGTGGCTCCGTTCTAGTAAATATAGCCCGTATAAAATCGAGCAAATAGTAAAATTAAGCACTAATTTTTCTACATTGTTTCTACATGAGGACTTTTGTTTTTTGAGTGGCGTGTCATAAGGTATTGATTCTACTGGCTCCCCGAACTGGACTCGAACCAGTGACCTAATGATTAACAGTCATTTGCTCTACCGACTGAGCTATCGGGGAATAGGCTTCTATATAGGTGACCTGAATACTAATATTGCTTTTGTTTTGCGTCAATATTTTATTTGTTTTATTTGTTATATTTTCTCTAAAGCGGCTTTCATGCGTCTCATGGCTTCTTGTAGATTTTTCATGCTGGTTGCATAAGAAATACGAATATAGCCTTGCGCGCCGAATGCAGACCCTGGAACAACAGCGATTTCGGCTTCTTGTAAAAGGTAATCCGCGAATTCAAGGTCATTTTTGATTTGGGTTGCTCTTTGGAGGATAGCTTTAACACTCGGGAAAATATAAAAAGTGCCATCGCAAGGCTGACATTGTATGCCTGGCATTTTTTGTAACTCGCTGAGTACAAAATCATGCCGCTCTTTATAAGCGTTTGTCATGGTTGTAATGCAAGTTTGTTCGCCATTTAAAGCAGCTTCTGCTGCCACTTGCGCGATACTGGTCGGACTAGAAGTACTTTGTGATTGAATTTTTTTCATCGCGGCGATGATGTTAGCAGGGCCTGCTGCATAGCCAATACGCCAGCCTGTCATGGCATACGCTTTAGACGCGCCATTGACGATAATACATCGATCATACAATTCAGGACATGCCATGAGGATATTCGTAAAAGAAGCTTCCGTCCATAAGGTATGTTCATATATATCATCACTGACTATCAATAGAGAGGGATGTTGTAATAAAATTTGGCCTAATGCCGTGAGTTCAACAGATGTATAAGCCACACCTGTTGGATTGGAGGGGCTGTTTAAAACCACGAGTCGTGTTTTGGGTGTGATAGCGGCTTTTAATTGCGCGGGTGTTATTTTAAAGTGCTGGTTAATATCCGTATTAATCGTGACAGGCACGGCGTCTGCTAATTTTGCTATGTCAGGATAAGAAACCCAATAAGGTGCTGGAATGATGACCTCATCCTCAGCATTTAAAAGGGCAGCAAATAAATTGTATAAACTGTGCTTAGCGCCGCAGGAGACAAGAATTTGATTAGGTACGTACGTCAATTGGTTGTCACGGGCGAATTTTTTAATAATAGCGTGCTTGAGGCCAGAGGTGCCATCCACAGCCGTGTATTTAGTAAAACCCTGCTGGATAGCGGTGATAGCGGCTTGTTTAATGAAATCAGGTGTATCAAAATCAGGTTCGCCAACCCCTAGATTAATAATATCTTTACCAGTTGCAATTAACTCATCTGCGCGAGCTGAGACAGCCAGCGTAGGGGAGGGTTTGATGCGTTGTACACGGGCAGATAACTCTTTTATCATGTCTAAGCTCTCTTATATGTTATAGTGGCGCTATTTGTATTATCAAACTGAAAACCAACGAATTGTAATGTATCTTTTCAGGTTAATCTATCATGACAAGGTTATTTAAGCTTCATTCAGATTTTAAACCTGCTGGCGATCAGCCCAAGGCAATTGAACAGTTGGTGGGCGGTGTCCAAAATGGCTTGGCGCATCTGGCACTATTAGGCGTGACGGGTTCTGGTAAGACATTTACTGTTGCAAACATTATTCAAGCGGTACAACGTCCTGCCTTGATTATGGCGCCGAATAAAACGTTGGCTGCGCAACTTTATGGTGAAATGAAAGAATTTTTCCCTGAGAATGCCGTAGAATATTTTGTTTCTTACTATGATTATTATCAGCCTGAAGCGTATGTCCCCTCCTCTGATACCTATATCGCTAAAGACGCTTCAATCAATGAGCATATTGAGCAAATGCGTTTATCGGCGACAAAAGCGTTATTAGAACGTAAAGATACCATTATAGTCGCGACAGTTTCAGCGATTTATGGATTGGGCGATCCGCGCTCTTATTTAAGTATGGTATTACATTTAGATCGCGGTGATCCCATTGACCATCGAGAATTGTTGCGGCGCTTAGCGGAATTGCAATATACACGTAATGATACTGATTTACACCGCGCAACGTATCGTGTACACGGTGACGTGATTGATGTCTATCCCGCAGAATCCGATAAAAATGCAGTACGTATTGAAATTTTTGATGAAAAAATCGAAAATCTTTCTTACTTTGATCCTTTAACAGGAAATGTTTTACAACGTGTACCACGATTAACGATTCATCCTAAAAGCCATTATGTGACGCCGCGTCAAAAAATTCTGGAAGCCATTGAAGATATTAAACCTGATCTTAAAGAGCGATTAGCTGAATTGCATCAACTGAATAAATTAGTCGAAGCGCAGCGCTTGGAACAACGTACTATCTATGATTTAGAATTAATGAATGAATTAGGCTATTGTCCAGGGATTGAAAATTATTCGCGTTATTTATCAGGCAGACCAGCAGGAGAAGCCCCACCCACTTTATTTGATTATTTGCCTTCGAATGCTTTACTCATTATTGATGAATCGCATGTGACTGTTCCGCAAGTACGCGGTATGTATCGCGGAGATCGTTCACGTAAGGAAACATTAGTGGAATATGGGTTCCGTTTACCGTCTGCACTTGATAATCGCCCAATGCGGTTTGATGAATTTGTGCAGCGTTCTCCTCAGACTATTTATGTGTCAGCCACCTTGACAGATTATGAATTACAGTTATCTGGTGTTATCGCTGAGCAAGTGGTGCGTCCGACAGGGTTGCTTGATCCAGAAGTAGAAGTGCGCCCTGCAGGAAACCAAGTGGATGATTTGCTTTCAGAAATACATAAACGTATTGCTGTAAATGAGCGGATATTAGTAACGACTCTAACGAAGCGTTTAGCGGAAGAGCTAACAAATTATCTAGCAGAACATGGCATTCGCGTGCGTTATTTACATTCAGATATTGAGACTATAGAACGTGTAGAAATTATTCGTAATCTACGGTTAGGAACTTTTGATGTGCTGGTGGGTATTAATTTATTGCGAGAAGGATTAGACATGCCCGAAGTGTCATTAGTTGCTATTTTAGATGCAGATAAAGAAGGGTTTTTGCGTTCGGAAACCTCTTTGATTCAAACGATGGGGCGTGTCGCGCGACATCTTCACGGTAGAGCGATTTTATATGCAGATAAAATCACAGGATCAATGGAGCGTGCTATTAAAGAGACTGAACGACGTCGTTTAAAACAACAGGCTTATAATGAAGCGCATCATATTACCCCACAAAGCGTGAAAAAAGCAGTGCGCGATATTATGGAAGGTGCTTATGCTGCGAATTCTGTGCGTGGAAAAATGTATGCGCATCTCGCAGAGAACAATGCGGAATATCAAGCATTAAATCCTCGTGCGCTCAAAGCGAGAATCACAGAACTGGAAAAGAAAATGTACGAACACGCGCATTGTCTTGAGTTTGAAGAAGCCGCTAAAATACGAGATGTAATTGAGGAGCTTCAAAAAAGCGCGCTTGAGTTATAAATTAGTCACCACTGCGTCATTCCCGCGAAGGCGGGAACCCATTCTGCCCTATAGCTAAACTGAGCTTAGTTTAGTTTAGTTTAGTAAAATAATTTCCATTGACTAAAGTAAGTTTAGTTGCACGTCAGAATAGGTTCCCGCCTTCGCGGGAATGACGCAGTTAACAGACGCCGAAAAGTAAACGATACTGCGGATTCGGCGTACGATTCAAGAATACTAGTGCGGAAATGGCGTGTTAAACACTATTTAACAATAACACAAGCGCACCTGGGCATATTGTTAAATGGGTAATAAATAACGCCATATGCTGTTTCCGAATTTCACCTTTAAATTTCCAAAACGGATGAAGAACAAAGACCATTATAAAAACAAAAGGAATCAGTGTGAGTGCAGCGAGTTTAATGAGAATGCCGAATATCAGCATAACGCCAGCGATAATTTGCCACGCAATAATTAAAGACAATAAAAAAAACGGACGAGGCAGCCATCGTTGTATCATGGTTTCTGTCATGGGAACCCAGTGATAAATATTCCAGATACCAAAAAAAGTAAAATAAAAGCCAATAAGAAAATGGGCTAAATGAGATAAGGTGATTGCCAGGGTTTCCATATTTTTTTCCTTTTGGCGATTATTTTAGGTTAGCATCCATGACATTTTCTAATTTGTACAAGGTTCTTTTAACTGATATACAGCGAAATTGCAACCAAAAAAATGGGTAACTGTCACATCAAGTCTAAATATTTATCGAGAAAGCTGAAGACCTGTCTCTACATTAACATTTATTTTATCTAATATCCTACGGGTTCGATTTTTGAAAAAACAATAATTTTTTGCATGAGATAATATAGTTTCTTTCTTATAATTTCTTAATCTGTTTCGACCGCACCAACTAGCTTTAAGATCTTTTGTATATTCTGTTTTAAATTGTGCGATCCAAGCCTCGCTATCTCTCTTTGGATCTGTAGTTGCTCTGGTCCTCGAAAATAATGATTGCAGAGAAGAAGGAGGTGGCAACGAAGTGGGAGAACTACTGCTGGGCATCACGGCAGTATGTGGAGTAAGGAGGGGCGATGTGGCGGGGATAGGTGAGATGGATGGGATGCTAGTAGTGCTTGTAATGTTAGCTCCTAGATTTTGATTATTATCATTATTATCGGTATCTCTCTTTGGATCTGTATCTGGGGGCGCTTTGATGACAGGAGATAATGGTGGGTTGGAATAAGGCGACAACAGACTGGCACTGCTAGCTATTGCGGCACTCTGTAGGATAATGGGGCGCTGGTGAGATGGAGAAGGAGGTGGCAACGAAGTGGGAGGACTACTGCTGGTCGTCATGTCAGTCTGTAGAACACTTTTCTGAGAAAGCAATGGAACATTTTTATTTGTAGGGATAGTATTTCGTGGCTGTTCATTACTACTACTACTATCAGTATCTAATTTTGAGGAATCTTCGGAATGTGGTAGTGTAGAAGCAAGCGGCAACGCCACAGGAGTAGTAAGAAGTAGTGGTTTTTCAACGGAAACTGCTAATTCAGCTGCTATCTTAACCTTTTCCATAATATTATTCCGGGTTTCATCGTCAACAGTAAAGTAGTAGCCTGCTATAAGCTCGATAAGAGAATAGGGCAACAGACGAATCAAGACTAAGTAGTCTGCAGTAAATGTGGATACGCCAGTTAAAATATTCTCAACAGCTATTATTTCTTCCTCAAGCTGAACAGTATGGCCATCTGTTAATTTTTCTATTACTAAAGAGGGGGGTGTTACTATTTCCTCCTGATACCCATGATAACCCTCACAAATCGACTCCTCTATCCTAGCTTCAAGATCTGCATTAACTGTTAGAGAGAATGCCTGTAGTCGTTGCATACTAAAGCTAATTTTTTCTGCTAATGAAGATTTTTCCTCTCTTGAATGATCAAAAATTAGTTTCAGAGAATTCTTTTTATTGTCTTGAATAAAATGTGCATATATAAAGATATTGAATATGATTAGTAAGTATAGTATCGGGGTTTGATTGTTTTCTTGATAATTGCCAGAATCAGCCATTTCTTGAAAACGCGCACAAGTGATTTCCCAATTTTTTACCTGATTTAACTCAGATTCAATGACTGGTTTAAGAGGTTGTTTATCGCAGTGCCGGATTAACATCGTGCTATCACAATATCCGTCTTCATGGGCTGCATAGCCTTTACTGGAGTTAAAAGTGTGAAGTGCTTCACAGTTTAATCGACCAAAACGGCTAATAAATAGTGGAAGTAGCGGACCATGTTCCCATTCTATAGTGATGGAGGAAAGCGCTGATTCATTCGAACCCAATCCCAATAATGCTTTATTTAACAGTTTTTTATAGTTCTTGATCAGAACCGGTATTACACTATCAACTGTCCCACGTGGTTGCATATAACTCCTTGAAAAAGGCTATAGTTAGAAGAATAGGCGCATTTTAGGTCATTTTTAGGTTAGTGTCAACTTTTTTATAGGGTAAATATACTGGTATCCACATGCTATTTCGAATATAAGTTTCTAAATCTGTAAAATCCGTAAAACCCGCTTTATTGTCTGCAACGGCTTCTTTTGCCACGGCGAGGGCGACTCGTAAAGAAACTTCGCGTAGGTGGGTGAGGGGGGGCAGTAGATTGGCTTCCGGGTTTGTTTTGGCAGGCGAGCATTCAGCTAATGCCATAGCGGCTGCCATAAACATTTTTTGAGTGACACGCGTTGCTTTGACGGCCGTTAAACCTAATCCAATGCCAGGAAAAATATAGCAATTATTCGTTTGATCGACCCGCCAGGATTGACCTTGTTTGATGATATTTTCATAGGGGCTGCCTGTGCCGATGAGGGCTTTGCCAGAAGTCCATTTTATTAAATCAAGAGGATGTGCTTCGCTGCGCTGGGTAGGGTTGGATAAAGGAAAAATGATAGGTCTTTCGATATATGTTGCCATCTCACGCACAATACTTTCAGTGAAAATGCCAGGTTGTCCTGATACGCCGATTAAGACGGTGGGATGAACATGGCGAATAACATCTTTTAAAGAAATAGTATTTTTATTTTCACATTGCCACTCTTCAACAATACTGCGTGGTTGAGCAAAAGGTTTTTGGAAAGAAAGTAGACCAGACATATCATTTAATAATAGCCCTGATTGATCAACTAAAAAAAAGCGCTGTTTCGCATCAGCTTCCGATAATCCATCATTAATCATGGCTTGCATGATGAGCTGGCTAATCCCACATCCCGCAGATCCTGCACCGGCAACAGCAATGCGTTGATCGCGTAAATGTATTCCTGTGACGCGAATGGCAGATAATAAAGTGCCTACAGTCACGGCGGCAGTTCCTTGAATATCATCATTGAAGGTGCATAATTGATCTTGATAGCGCTCTAATAATAGATTCGCATTGCTTTGCGCGAAATCTTCCCATTGTAATAACAGATGAGGAAAACGTTTTTTGATAGCGGTGATAAAAAGGTCTATAAATTCTTGATAATCTTTACCTCGCACGCGTTCATGTTTCCAGCCAATATAGAGAGGGTCTTTTTGTAATTCTACATTATCTGTACCTGTATCTAATAAAATAGGTAACGTTGCTGTAGGGGGTATGCCTGCGAAAGCGGTATAAAGTGCTAATTTTCCGATCGGAATACCCATGCCGCCAGCGCCTTGGTCGCCAAGTCCCAGAATACGTTCGCCATCAGAGACTACAATCACTTTGACATCATTAAAATACGGGTTTTGTAAAATTTTATTAATATGATGCCGGTCTGGATACGAAATAAAAACACCACGTGGACGACGATAAATATGGCTGTAACGTTGACATCCTATGCCTACCGTTGGGGTGTACACGATAGGCATCAATTCCGTGATATTCTCTAGGATTAAGCTATAGAATAATGTTTCGTTAGAGTCTTGCAAGTCACGCAAATAAATATATTTTTCAATATCAGACGCCTTGCTTTGAAAAGTTTCATAAGAACGTGCGCGCTGAATCACTAAATTTGTTTCACTCGGTGGTAATAGTCCCACTAACCCAAATGCTTCTCGTTCTTCTTGAGAAAAAGCAGTGCCTTTATTGAGTAAAGGGTGAGAAAGCAAACTAAAATCTGTTAATGCAACTTTTAAAAAGGTATGCCCTTGTGCGTCTTTGGTGAGTTGATATTCCATGTTAAGAATCCTTAAAAATGCCTATATCCACCGGTAGAAATATCAGTATATTGACTTTTATCTTTGTGTAGCAAGTATAATTCAGGTGTTTCTATAATCTCACCAATGCAAGTACACGTAAAATCTAATAACTTTTTCTTGGCTGCTGGAATGGTAAAACATAATTCATAATCATCGCCACCTGTGAGTGCAAGTTTGAGTGCTTGATGAGAGGGAACAGCCTCACACAATGCTGTTGATAATGGAATATTGTCTACATGAATGATCGCCCCCACATTGCTTCTATTTAATATATGCGTAAGATCTGCGACAAGGCCATCCGAAATATCAATAGCAGCATGCGCGATGCCACGTAATTTTTCACCGATCTCTATTTGCGGCTCAGGACGATTTAAACGTGTTAACACAGAATCTGCGAGTACAGAATTAATATTTATTTGATGAGTGGCACAAAGCAAACCCAATGCAGCATCACCCAGTGTATGAGTCACATAAATCAAATCATTCATTTTCGCATTGTCACGCCGTATCGCCTGATTTTCAGGGGAAAAACCGTGGGCTTGAATCGTGATAGACAAAGGGCCACGTGTTAAATCTCCACCAATGAGTTGTACATGATAACGTTGCATGAGTACAAAAAGACCCTTGCAAAATTGTTCAAACCAGAGTTCATTGGTTTCTGGAATAGTGAGTGCAAGCGTAATCCACGCAGGTGTGGCGCCCATGGCAGCTAAATCACTTAAATTAACAGCGAGTGTTTTAAAACCTATATCAAAAGCAGAAGTATTTTTAGGGAAATGTACATTCTCAATGAGGGTATCTGTTGTAATAATTAAATCTTGCGAAGATGCTTTGACAATAGCTGCGTCATCGCCTATGCCTAAAATGACATCAGAGCGATGAATGGGCTGAGCATTAAAAAATTTTTTTATACAATCAAATTCATTCATGGAAAATTTATTCATATTATTATTTTCTTGCGACAATTTCGTGTGTTCTCAATTGGCGCGCGACATGATCCAATATACCGTTTACAAACTTATAACCTTCTACTGAACCATATTTTTTAGTTAATTCTAAGGCTTCATTGATTGCAACGCGATAAGGTATATCTAAACGCTTGGCTAATTCATAAATGCTTAAGCGTAAAATAGCTAATTCAATCGGGTCAATTTCATGAGTAGCTCGGCTTAAAAAAGGCATCATATAACTATCAAGCTCTATGTATTGCACGGGAATTTGATGAATCAACTCTCTGAAATAATCCCAATCAGTTCTTTTATTAATTTGTTTTTTCAAAAATTGGGTTTCAATATCAACGGGTAATGCTTGAGATAATTGCCATTGATAGAGCGCTTGTAATGCATATTGCCGAGCAAGACGGCGTGCAATGGGTTTCATTATTATTTCCTCGTATTGTCGTGTTCGAGCCGACTGATTTCTTCTCTAAATTCGTTAATGTCTTGAAAACTACGATATACGGAAGCAAAACGTACAAAAGCGACTTGATCTAAATTACGTAATTCCTCCATGACCCACTCGCCTATTTGTGTTGAACTAATTTCACGTTCACCACAAGCGTGTGCTTTATGAATGATATGACTAATTGCAGTTTCTATTTGTTCTAGCCCAATGGGTCGCTTTTCAAGAGAACGTAAAATACCAGCACGTAATTTGTCCTGGTTGAATGCATCGCGTCTATTGTCGCGCTTAATCACAGAAGGTAATGCCAGTTCAGCCAGTTCATAAGTCGTAAAGCGTTCTTTGCATATCAAGCATTCACGTCGTCGCCGAACTTGGTTCGTTTCACGAATGAGACGTGAATCAGTGACTTTAGTATCGTTTGCGTTGCAAAAAGGGCAATACATTTATATTTTCCTATGGATATATGGATGATCTATCCAATAATTTTCTTAAAACCAACCTATTTTACGCTAATTTTTTCAAGCTGTCTGAATAAATTTATGAGATTATCTTTTACGTTCGAGGATAGATTGAGTCAATGCGCGCAATAGACTTGCCTTATCTCCCAAGGAGCCTAGTGTTTGCATTGCATTTTGTAATAATTCTTGAGCTTTTTTCTGAGATCCTTCGATGCCTACGAGTAAGGGATAAGTCATTTTGTTATTTATGTTATCGAGTCCGATAGGCTTACCTGTTAAGGCAGAATTATTTTCAAGATCAAGCAAATCATCCTGAATTTGAAAAGCAAGGCCAATATAATCAGCATACGCATCTAATGCGGGATGTTCTTTGATATTGGCGGCCAACATGCCTAATTTGATGCTTGTCCTAAATAATGCGCCTGTTTTTAGTGCGTACATCTGTTCGAGAGAAGAGAGCGTGTGGACGTCCATCATATCGAGGGTTTGTCCAGCCGCCATGCCATCCAATCCACTCGCATGAGCGAGTAAATAAATCATATCGAGTCGTTGTATTGCGCTAAGCGAGGATGGGTGAGTGGCGATGATTTCATAAGCGAGCGGTTGTAACGCATCACCTGCTAAAATGGCAACTGCTTCAGTAAAGGCTTTATGGCAGGCAGGTTTTCCGCGACGTAAATCTGAATTATCCATCGCGGGTAAATCATCATGAATAAGCGAGTAGCTATGGATCAACTCCACCGCGCAAGCAGGAATATCCAGGTTTTCAAGAGGCGCATCAAAGATATGCCCAGTGGCATACACTAATAAAGGACGTAAGTGTTTACCGCCATTTGAAAGCGCATAGTACATCGCACGTTGTAATTCAGAGGCTGGGGATGTTTTTTTTTGTAAATAAAAATCAAAAAGCGTAGTCACACGTGATTGGCAAGTTTTTATTAAGTGAGGCAGGCTTGGTAGAGAAAGAACCGTCATTCTTCTTTGCCCTCATAATCAGTGAGTTTCTCATCGCCATTCTTTTTCATTAAGATTTGCACTTTTTGTTCTGCGGTTTGCAGAATTTTCTGCGCATGCTTGATCAGCGTGACGCCTCGTTCAAACTGAGCGAGCGATTGTTCAAGATTAAGTTCCCCTTGCTCCATCTTGTCAATAAGCGCATTAATTTCTGTCAGGGATGCTTCCAAACTCGGTAATTCAGGCGTTTTTACCATAAAAAATACGCTCCATAAAATAGTTCTGCCTATCATAATCGGTCGCTTAGAGATTGTAGAGGATAATTTTTACAAATTAATTTATAAATTTTATAAACTTTATTGATAAAGAGAGTTGACAATAGGATGGATGCCTGTAGAATGCGGGTTCGCTTGACGGAAGGTTGAGTGGTTTAAATGTTC
>JBEPVM010000050.1:0-11105 GCA_041690995.1 Gammaproteobacteria bacterium
ACCACCCCACCAACAACCAACAAAAAAAAAAAACACACAACCCAAAAAACACCCCTATCAAGATAATCAAAAACTGTGCCCCCCCCCCCCGCGGGAATGACACGCTTTCACGGGAATGACACGCTTTCGCGGAAATGACATAGTTAAATGAACATTCTCAAAATATTTCATAGTTTTTTCGATAATCCTATTGACACTCTGTTTGGTTTTAGTTTTGTTTTATACACAACCCATTATTTTAGATACGTCTGTCTAATTATTACTGATTTATGAGTGATCAATTTGCCTTAAAATTCGCAAGTTGTTGAAAAATATAATATGTTTGCTTATGTTCACTTTGTGTTCTGAATAACGAAATGCTGATGTTTGCAAGAGTTACAGCACTTGTCTATAGGTTAATAACAGAGTTATCCACAGAAACTGTGGGTAACTTTTAGAGCGGTACTATCAATATCTTTTTGGTTTAGGACTCTGTAATTCCTTTTCAATACTTTTTATATCTTTGTTAAGCTTCTTAATTGATTTCTTGACTTGGCCTGCATCTAAGGCAGCCTCTGACCAGAAGTGATGTGAGCCATATTTATATTGACTAACGACAATTCCAATCGCAATAGGAATCCCAATCCCTGTGAGTGTTGCAACAACGGCTTTACCGAAGGCATGCCAGCCAGAAAATGCAGAATTAGACTTATAACCGCTCTGTCTGGATAAATCTTTGTCGATGTCCATTATTTTCTTTCTAGCATGCTTTAATTGTTCAAGGGGTATCTCTGCTTTGTGTTCTTCTAAAATAGATTCTATATCTTTAAATGCCTGATGGATGTTTTTATGGATTGGATTAGTAATCTTTCCGCTTGGATATTGACTTTTTATATCTCTTTTGTGGGCTGTAATTGATTCTTTTAGACTTTGTAGAGCATCGGAATTAGGTGGATCAGCTTGTTCTTTTTCCTCTGCTTTCTTTTCCTTCTCTGCAGGGGAAACTGCTGCTTGACTAGAATAATCTTTCTGTTCGTCAGCTTGTTGAAACTCGGCACTTAGCGGCTGTTTTTCTTCCAGATTTTGTTCTTGTTGAGCTTGTTGTAGCGCTTTCGCTCTATTTTCTTGCGCCAAACGCGCAATATCTTCAAATATAGCGTCTATTTTTTCTTTTTCTTGTTGCGTTTGAATATTTTTTTGTTCTTCTGATAGTTCGACTACACTTTCTTTTTCTTTTTTTTCGTGTACATTCTCTAATTCTGGTATTCTTTCTGGTTCTTGGTTATTTTCCACGTCAGCAGCTTGTTGAAGCTCAGGGTTTAATAGCAGTGGCTCTTCTTTCTTTGAAGGTTGTTCTGCTTCATGTACCTCCTCTTTTATCTCTTCTACTTTTGGCGCAGCTTCGGGAGTCTCAATCGCAACATTTGGTGATATATCTTTTTCATTTTCACGTTGTTCCAGTTTTTGTTCTACTTCTTCTATCTCGGGTTCTGCTTCTGCTTCTCCTTCTTTAAGCTCAGCGTTTGGTAAAGGCTCTTCTTTAACAAGTAGTTTTTCAGGGTTAGCAATAGAGGGTTCTTTGAAAGCTTTACCGAATATTATTTTTAATTGTTCCGGATCAGATATTTTTATAAATTCATTCACAAGATCAGGATTATCAACACCTATTTTTTCGCACACAGCGCATAGTGATTTTATATTTTCGTCAGGGATATTGCCAGATGATAGTTTATCAGCGATTAATGGAACAGAGAGTTGGAGGAAATTTTTTTCTCCTATATGTGCATTTAACCAGTTATCCCCTTTTTCTTTAATAACATGGCAGAGATAGTCTATTTTATCTTCGTTAAAAAGTTCTTTAATACCTGAACTTTCAAAACCATATTTTTGGATGAAGCTATCAAAATATTGGAAAGCCGCATTCCATTGTTTAGAATCTAATAATTTTTTTGCAAATGATTTTAATTCTTCCATTTTCTGTTGTTGACGGGTATCTGCTTCGGGAATTTTGCTTTCTTGCTTGTTTTTCCGTAGTTGTTGCTGCTGTATGACTATAGGTTCGATATCTGTAAAATAATTTTCATGATAGTGACCTTTTTTCTTTAGTGAATCTATGGCTTCTTTTATTCTCGTATCATCAAATTCATTGAAATCTACATAGGTATCCACTACGGCTAATAGCTCGTTAGCAAGTTCTTTTTGATGCTTGGAAATATGGTCGTTTACCCTGGCGTCATTAAGAAATACTATTTTTAATTGCTTGGGATCGGTTAGTCGCACTTTTAAAAATTCATTGAAGATCTTTGAGTTCTGTTCGGCTATCTTTCTGCATTCTGAGCGGATTTTCTCTATCTTCTGAGAATTTTGATGATTATGTTTAGCGATGAATGGAACAGCAAGTTTCAGGAATCTTTTTTCTCCAATATGGTTTTTTAACCATTTTTCATTTTTTTCTGTAATGACATGTACAAAATATTTTGCTGCTATTTTAGGGGAAAAAATCTTAGGAATGTTTATTTTTTCACCGCGCTCTTGGATAGCATCAAAATATTTAAAAGCGTTTTTTATATCTCCTTTCTGTATTAGCAATCTTGCTATCTTTACTAAATCTTGTGTTGGTTTTAGGGCTATATCCTCATCAATAACTAATTGAGTAGAAAATTCTTGAACACCTTTGAAGAATGTATCTTTAGCGTGTTTTGTGCCGTGTCTGAATTTTTTTAGGGTTGAATCAAGCATACGACCAACAGTTTTTGGCTCTGGAGGTTTCTCGGCGGAAGATTGGGTTTTGGCCTTTTCTTCTTCTAATTCTTGTAGGGATAAGACTTCTGCTTCTGGAAATTTACCCCTAGCAGGAAACACTGTCACTTTTACAGTTTCTCTACCGCGTTTTGCCATATTTCCAGCTCCTTTGACGGCTGAGTCAAGCATATGGCCAGCAGTTTTTTTGACATTAGTTTCTGGTTTTTGAGGTTTCTTTTTAAAAAATTCTTTGCTTAAAACAGGCCCAATTGGTTCTGTTATTCCCTCGGTTATCACCCCCATTTTTTCTTTTTTTGGCTTTTTTTTATAGGTAGTCGTAGCATTAGAGGTTGCTTCTTCAGTAGCTTCCGGGGCTTCTTTAGCTTCCAGGGCTTCTTTGAATTTTTCTGCAAAGCTTTTTTCATCTTCAGGCTTTCGATTGTCCATAGTAATTCTCCCATCATAGGTTCATTACAACGATACTTATAACAAGAGTATAGGCGGTGTTTTTGGAAATGTAGATTTTTTAATATTAATTAAATCAAAGGGTTATGTATGGCAGTGTTTGTAGTAAATGAGAAAAACCCAACAGCAATTTATTAAGCCATTCGTACTAATAAAGTAAAGGCAGCTTGGTTGTATAGCAGCCTGGATGAGGGGTTTATTTTTTTATCTTAAATTTTTCTCCTGGAAATTCTTTTACTCTATTGGCTTCTTCAATCAACCCGCTTTCACGTAATGATTTTCTTGCCTTTCCAGCAGCTAAGGCGGATGTAGACCAGAATTTATGTGTGCCATGTGTTTGTGAAGTAATAACCATCATGAGTGGAATACCAACGATTGTTAAAGAAGCAGTGGCAATTTTAAGGAATTCTTTCCAGTGAGTAGGGTTACTGCGCTCGATTGCAGATGATAAGTGTTTATCAGCTTGTTCTATAGCCCTTGCAATCTTAGAAAGTTTGTCGAGGTTGGCAGTAGGTTTTTGGGCGCCAGGCTCTTCAGCAGGATCCTCTTGACCTTCATGACGAGGAGCCGAAGTTTCTTCAAACGCACCTTCTACAGTACGTAGCGCTTTCAATTGTAAAAGAATGCAGCGAGCCTCGCCATTTTCCTTAATAAATTCACATCGAGGATCATTTCCATTATTTGTCGTTGTCTGTGCTGGCCTCAGATCCCCTTCATCTGTTATGGACAGAATTTCTTCAATAGTGATTTCTTTTTCAGTCGTTTTTCCTTCAATGTTGCTGCTCACTTTTTCCTTTTCCAATAATGCCTTCATTTCTTCCAGCAATGCTTTTTTTTGCTCTTTGATGGCATGAGCTACATCTACGAGAATAGGGCCAGCTTCTTTTTCATTTTTTTGTTTTTCCAATTTTATTCTATCTGATATTTCTTCGAAATATTTTTCGTGACAATAGTGGGTTGCTTTTAGGGCTTGTATGGCAGAGGTTATTTTTTCATTCTCATCTTTATTAGAACCATTGTCTTGACGTACGCGTCTCAGTATGTCTTTCGTCAGGTTGTCTTTAATGAGATTAATTTCACGGTTTAGCCAGCCTTGTACTTTATCTCCGTCCTTGGGGGTCTGATAATTTTTACTATTGTTAAATATTACTTCTAGCTCTTCTGGGGCGTGTTTCTTGGAGAATGTTCTGAGATTTTTTGGGTTTTCTTCTACGCAGCGAGCTACTATAGCAGTAAAATTTCTTTTTTCTGCGTGTTTAGCCACATCTTGATCGGGGCATTTTGTTTTTGCAAAGAGTGCTTCTAGTTCACCTTGTGCACCATGATCCTCTTTTAGCGCGTTGAACGAGTCCTCATTTTTTGATTTTTCTACAGCAAGACAATGATATTTGAATTGGTATTTCTTATCAGGAATAATATTAGCAATCATATTTGCCAATTTTCCTGATCCTCTTTTTTTTGGATCATGGTTGTCTTGAGTATCTGCACTGTTAATCGCCGCATCAAAGTATTGATAAGCACGTTCTGGGTTCCTAGGAAGGTACATAGCCCCCAGCTTTGCTAAAGAAAGCGGATCACCCTGTTTTGCTTTTTGCTGGATGGCTGTTTGATCTTGAAGAGAAGCAGAAAGAGAATCTCCTCTTTGCCACACATAGGGTTTCTTGTTGTTTTTAAATTCTTCCAATATTACCTCTTCAAGATGTGAGTTCATGGCTATTCTCCTCATAGAACAAATAATGGACTTATTAGGAGTATAGACAACAATTGGAATATTTCATCATCCTATATAATCAGTAACTTATGTATTATATTGTTTGGTCTTGATAAGAGAATATTAAAATATCCCTGGTGTTACACCCCTCTCTCAGCATACACTTTTAGAAGTTTGTTTTTTAAAATAAGGAAGTTGCATGGCAGTTCTTCTCTATATAGTGTTATTAGTGTTAGTACTTGGGCTGGCTTATATAATAGGCGTGCCTAGGATACGTCAAGAGCGATTCATTAAACCACTCGTATTAAAATTACAAAAAAGCATGCCGCCGATGAGTGATTCTGAACGCATTGCGATTGAGGCGGGAGATGTCTGGTTTGAGAAGGATTTATTTAGCGGGCGGCCGCAATGGAAAAAATTATTGAACATGCCAAAGCCGCAATTGAGTGCTGAAGAGCAAGATTTTTTAGATCACCAGGTCGAAACACTTTGCAGCATGGCAAGTGATTGGGAAATAGTGCATGAGCGGCAAGATTTACCTCCTGAAATGTGGGATTATCTTAAGCGAGAAGGTTTTTTCGGTTTAGTGATTCCGAAAGAATATGGGGGTCGTGGATTTTCTGCATTGGCGCATTCAACTATCGTTCTGAAAGTAGCAACGCATAGCTTAACGATGGCGATTGATATGATGGTACCGAACTCGTTGGGTCCTGCTGAATTATTATTGCATTATGGTGCTGACGCCCAAAAAAAATATTATTTACCGCGTTTAGCGTGCGGTGATGAAATCCCTTGTTTTGCATTAACAGCGCCTGAGGCAGGCAGTGATGCGGGAGCAATGACAGATCATGGCATTGTCTGTTATGGCGAATACGAAGGAAAAAAAGTGATAGGCATTCGTTTGACGTGGAATAAACGGTATATCACGTTAGCGCCGATTGCGACTGTATTGGGCATTGCTTTTCGTTTATATGACCCTGAGAAATTATTAAGTGAGACGGTTGATCGCGGTATTACATTGGGTTTAATCCCGACATCACACCCAGGGGTTGAAAGAGGAAATCGTCATTACCCTTTAGGACTCGCGTTTTTAAATGGCCCAACGCGAGGAAAAGATGTTTTTATTCCATTGGATTGGGTGATTGGCGGTGATGCGATGATCGGTCAGGGATGGAAAATGTTGATGGATTGCTTGTCTATTGGGCGTGCGATTTCTTTGCCGGCTGTGAGTGGCGCTTGTGGTCAACTTGTGTATCGCATGACAGGGGCGTATGCGCGCTTACGTAAACAATTTAATATACCTATTGCACAATTTGAAGGTGTCGAGGAAGCCTTAAGTCATATTGCAGGTTCTGCTTATTTATTGGAAGCGACCCGTGTGATGACTGCAGGTGCTGTTGATCAAAACATAAAACCTGCCATTGCGTCTGCAATCGCAAAATATCATACGACAGAAATAGCTCGAACGACTATGGATCACGCGATGGATGTGCATGGAGGGCATGGTATTCAAGCAGGTCCGCGTAATTTTTTAGCGTTGGCCTATATCGCGATGCCTATTGGTATTACTGTGGAAGGCGCGAATATTCTGACACGGAATTTAATTATTTTTGGGCAAGGTGCGATACGTTGTCATCCGTATATTTTAAAAGAAATGGCTTTATTATCTGGAGATGTTGACGAAAATTTAAAACAGTTAGATCGGTTATTGCTTTCGCATATTGTTTATGTGATGGGTAATGCAGCGCGTAGTTTTATACGGGGCGTAACGGGTGCGTTTTTTGTATTTGTGCCTGTAGTTGGCGCGACTACACGGTATTACCAGCAATTATCGAGAATGAGCAGTGCGCTGGCTTTATTATCGGATGTCTGTTTAATGTTATTAGGTGGCAGCCTAAAACGAAAAGAACGTATTTCTGCGCGTTTAGGGGATATTTTAAGCCAATTGTATCTGGCATCGGCTGTTTTAAAATATTTTAATGATCAAGGCAAACCTGCGACTGATTTAGATTATGTAAAATGGTGTGTTCAAACATGTTTGGCGGCTATGCAAACTGCATGTGATGAATTACTCGATAATTTTCCCCAACCTATTCTTGGAAAAATTCTACGTTGGATTATTTTTCCTTGGGGAATATCTTTCCGTCCACCCAAAGATGATTTATCACACCGTATTGTGAGTCCAATGTTGATGCCATCTTCCTTACGTGAACGTTTAACCCGCTATTGTTATGTTTCAAAGAAAAATACGAACCCGATGCGGCGTATTGAAAAAGCATTTGAAGAAATACAAATGATAGATCCGCTTTGGAAAAAATTTCAAAATGCATTGCGTGAGGATAAAATTCAGCCGTACGGTACACTCTCAGAACGTCTACAAGCAGCCGTTCTAAAAAATATTTTAACTGAAGAAGAAATGCAATTATTATCTGCATTTTTAAGTTTGTACCAGGAAGTCATACAAGTGAATGAATTTTCATTTGATCTTCACTCTATCATCACTTAAATGTTAGGAGCGCTTGTTAAAATGAAACAAAAAGAAGTGTATATTGTTGACGGTGCACGTACGCCTTTTTTAAAAATGCGTAGCAAACCAGGGCTATTATCCGCATCCGATTTGGCTGTACAGGCAGGACGTGAATTGTTAGCAAGACAGCCATTTTTACCGAGTGATTTAGGTGAAGTTGTGTTAGGTTGTGTGATGCCCAGCCCAGATGAAGTGAATATCGCGCGAGTGGTTTCATTGCGTTTAGGATGTGGAAAAGCAGTGCCAGCATGGACAGTACAGCGTAATTGTGCATCAGGCATGCAGGCGATTGACAGTGCAATGAAAGATATTATGACAGGGCGACATGATCTGGTATTAGCGGGTGGAACAGATGCAATGAGCCGCGCGCCTTTATTGTTAAATTCTTCCCTGGTCAATTGGCTTGCTGACTTTAGGTCTGCTAAAAATATTTTTCAGCGATTAAAACAATTGACGTCTTTGCGTCCTCAATTTTTAAAGCCAGTGATTGCATTACTCGGAGGCTTAACAGATCCTGTTATTAATCTTTCTATGGGACAAACGGCCGAGAATCTTGCTGATAAATTTGGTATTAGCAGAGTGGAAATGGACAGGTTCGCATTAGAAAGTCATCGCCGTGCTGCACTTGCTCAAGATAATCGTCTGCTTGATAGCATTGTGTCAGTCTTTACTTCTGCAGATGATTGTTTTGTGGAAGACGATGGTGTGAGACGTGATACGACTTTAGAAAAATTAGCAAATTTAAAACCTATTTTTGACAAAAAATTTGGATCAGTGACGGCGGGTAATAGTTCGCAAGTGACAGATGGCGCTGCATTCGTATTACTTGCGAGTTTAGATGTAGTCAAAAAATATCAGTTGCCTGTCCTGGCGCGTGTGGTGGATGTGGCCTGGGCAGGTGTCGATCCTGCTGAAATGGGTTTGGGCCCGGTGTATGCCTCTACACAGTTATTGCAACGTCATCAGTTACGCCGTGAAGACATTGATTATTGGGAAATTAATGAAGCATTTGCCGCGCAAGTGTTAGCCTGTCAAGCGGCCTGGGAAAGCGCGGATTATTGTCGTGAATATTTAGGATTAGAGATGGCCTTTGGAAGGATTGATGCAGATCGTTTAAATGTGAATGGGGGTGCTGTTGCCTTGGGGCATCCTGTGGGTGCGAGCGGCGCACGTATTGTATTGCACTTAGCACAAGTATTAAAAAGAGAAGGGGCTAAACGAGGTGTTGCTACTCTTTGTATTGGCGGCGGGCAAGGGGGCGCGCTCTTGATTGAAAATATCAGCGAAAATATCAGCGAAAATAGCTCAGGGGAGATAATGTCATGAAAAATTACAAACATTGGCGTTTAGAGGGAGATGCAGAGCAAATTTTATGGCTGTTTTTTGATAAAAAAGATTCCTCAGTGAATACGATAGATCATGAAGTGATGCGAGAATTATCGGACATTGTAGATAGCCTCGCATCGACTAAAGACTATAAAGCAGTGGTGATTGCATCTGCTAAAAAAAATGGTTTTATCGCAGGGGCTGATATTACTCAGTTTGCTCAATTCAAAGAGAGGGATGAAGCTGTTGATTTGTTACGTCAAGGCCAACAGATTTTCGATAAAATTGAAAATTTACCGCAGGTAACGGTCGCATTGATTGATGGGTTTTGTTTAGGGGGTGGGTTGGAATTAGCGTTAGCCTGTCGTTATCGAGTAGCGGAAGATGGCCCAAAAACGCGTTTGGGATTACCAGAAGTGAAATTGGGTATTCATCCAGGGTGGGGCGGTACGGTGCGTTTACCGCGTTTAATCGGTGCGCCTCAAGCATTGAATATGATTCTATCGGGTCACACTGTCAGCGGCAAAGCAGCTACTAAATTAGGCTTTGTGGATGTAGCTGTTCCCAGAAGACATTTAATGACGGCAGCAAAATATTATGCGTTGAATTCAGTGGAACCTCGAAAAAAGAATTTAGTGAATCAACTCATGAACTATAAAGTGCCACGTACTTTATTAGCGACTTATTTAAGAAAAAAATTGCGTGAAAAAATAAGTGCTGAACATTATCCTGCGCCTTTTCAAGTGATTGATAATTGGGAGCAGATGGGTATTGAAGGAAATGCGCCTCTGAAAAAAGAAGCTGAAACCTGCGGAAAATTATTTCTGAGTGACACTTCTAAAAATTTAGTGCGTGTTTTCTTTTTACAAGAACGTTTAAAAAGTTTAGCGAAAGAATCGCAATTTTTTCCCCAACACGTGCATGTGGTTGGCGCAGGTACGATGGGTGGTGATATTGCTGCATGGTGTGCTTTGCAAGGTATGCGCGTGACATTGCAAGACCGTGAAGCAAAATTGATTGCGCCTGCTATAAAACGTGCTTATCAATTATTTAAAGAAAAATTAAAAGAAAATTATTTAGTTCAAAAAGCGATGGATAGATTAGTGCCTGATGTCACAGGTTTAGGCATTCCACATGCTGATGTGCTGATTGAAGCGATTTTTGAAAATTTAGAAGCTAAACAAGCGTTATTTCGATTACTTGAAAAACAGGCTAAACCACAAGCTATTTTAGCAACGAATACCTCCAGCATTCCGCTAGATGATATTAACAGTGTGATGGAAAAACCCGAACGATTAGTGGGAATCCATTTTTTTAATCCAGTGCCAAAAATGCTATTAATCGAAATAGTAACAGGTGATCGCACGGCACCGAATATCATTGAAAATGCCATTGCATTTACACGTAAGATTGATCGTCTGCCTTTGCTTGTGAAAAGCAGTCCAGGGTTTTTAGTCAATCGTATTTTGATGCCTTATTTATTAGAAAGCGTGAAAATGTTAGAGGAAGGTATTCCTGCGTCTGTGATTGATAAAGCAATGGTAGATTTTGGCATGCCCATGGGACCTGTGGCATTGGCAGATGCTGTCGGGCTAGATGTTTGTCTTTCTGTTGCGAATTACCTAGGAAAGTATCTGAAAGTCACGGTTCCAACGAAATTGGCCATTCTTGTTGAACAACGTAAATTAGGTCGCAAGACAGGCGAAGGGTTTTATCGTTATACAAAAACAGGTAAACAGATCCACTCTGCTAAAGTTGAGCCTTATAACAATATAAAAGAAATAACTGAGCGCCTGGTGTCGCGCTTATTAGATGAATCTTTTGCTTGCTTGCATGATGGCGTAGTGTCTGATGCCGATCTATTAGACGCAGGCATGATTTTTGGTACGGGGTTTGCCCCTTTTCGCGGCGGGCCTGTGCATTATGCGAGAGCTAAAAGAATGGAGTGATTTAAAGTAAACATGCTGCGTTTCACTGTCCTTCAATTTAAAAAAAATTAAAAAATGCTTTTGGCTCATCAGGTCGGAGACCTGAAAGCGCGCAGCGCATAGCCTTGGCTAAGACGCCGTTTTTTGGCGTCGCAAGCCAGGGTAAGGAATACCACATATTCAAGCGATGTAAGCGCGAAAGCTATCTTTTCGCCCTTACAGGGCTTGTGAAATTTTTAATTCTTACCCAAGGTTGCAGGCGCATAAAACCTGAGTGATCCCCACAAAATAAAGTGATAACTGCTTGATAAAATGAAAATATCTCGCTCTTTCAGAAACAGCAGAGCCTGTCGCCCCGCAAAAAACGCGCCACGTCTTTTACAAGAATCGAGACGTGTGTTCGCGTTTTTGTGCGGGGTCTGGTGGC
>JBEPVM010000051.1:0-10789 GCA_041690995.1 Gammaproteobacteria bacterium
GAAGTGGAGTTAGCCAGTGCGCAGGCATTGGGTATAGAAAAAGGGATAGAAAAAGGGATAGAAAAGGGGATAGAAAAAGTGGCACTTCGCATGCTATCAAACAATATAGCGTTGGATGCCATTGCTGAGATGACAGGGTTGACATTGAATGACATTGTAACATTAAAAGCTGAAGTGACGCGGGATTAACCCAAACTGATGCTTTTCGCTTGTTGCGGGATCAATAAATCTTGTGGTCGTATGCCTGTTAACCATAACCCTGTTAAATACACAACCATGGTAGAAACTAATAAATAAAACAAATGTGTCACTCGCCACCAAGAGTCATGGTTAATCCATTGTTGTATATTACCCGATGAAAACCATAACCAGATAGCTAATAAACTATTGGTTACAATCAACCGTAACGTAAAAGAAGACCAACCCGCGCTGGGCGTATATATTTCTTTTTTACGCAGAAAATAATATAGAAAACCCATATTGACAATGGATGCTAATGAAGTGGCTAATGCGATTCCTGCATGCGCAAATGGCCAAATTAAAATAAAATTAAATAACATATTAGACACCATCGCTACAATCCCAACACGCACAGGCGTACGCATGTCTTGTTTTGCATAGAACCCCGAAGCCAATATCTTAATTAACATAAAAGGTGTAATACCCAGTGCAAACATACTTAAACTTTGGCGTGCCATCATGACGGCATGACCATCAAATAGGCCATGTTGAAATAAGGTACTTAATAAAGGCCCTGAAATCATAGCAAAGACAACACCTGCTGGCACACCTACTAATAAAACACAGCGTAATGCCCAATCCAGAGTCATCGAAAAATCATGCGCTGATTGTGTTGCATGATGACGAGACAAAGGCGGCAAGATAACCGTTGAAATAGCTACTCCAAAAATGCCTAAAGGAAATTCCATCAAACGGTCAGAGTAATATAACCACGACACACTGCCTGAAATTAAAAAAGAGGCAAATAATGTATCCAATAATAAATTAAGCTGCGAGACAGACACACCAAACAAAGCGGGTACCATTTGTTTCAGTACTCGAACCACTCCAGGGTCGCGAAAATTTATCCTGGGTCTTGGTAATAATCGTAAATGCCTTAAAAAAGGCCATTGAAATAAAAGCTGAATCACGCCTGCCGCAAACACACCCCAAGCCAATCCCGTAATCGGAATAGATAGCTGTGGCGCAAGCCAAATAGCAGCGCTAATCATACAAATATTCAGGAATACTGGCGTAAACGCTGCTACCCAAAAACGACTATAGGTATTTAAAATAGCCCCTGAAAATGCTGTCAATGAAATCAGCATTAAATAGGGAAAAGTAATCCGCAATAAACTCACTGCCAGCGCATATCGCGGTCCAGCCGTATCAAACCCTGGCGCAAATGCCCGCACAATGAATGGCGCAAACAAAATACCTGCGATAGTGACGCATAACAAAACAAAACCCAAGGTGCCTGCCATTGCATTCACAAAATCACGTAGCTCTTCAGCCGACTTATTTTTTTTATATTCGGACAAAATAGGTACAAAAGCTTGAGAGAACGACCCCTCGGCGAATAATCGCCGCATAAAATTGGGTATTCGAAACGCAACTGAAAACGCATCAAATGCACCTGCGGCTCCAAATAATTGTGCCGTGACCATATCCCTGATAAACCCAAAAACACGAGAAATCAAGGTCATACCCGCCACAATAGACGTTGATTTAAAAAGATTTTTACTCATCAAGCTACCCAATCATCAAGGGCTAACATCTTAGCATACGAAGACAAAAGATGAAATTGACAATCCTACAAGAAGCAGGCACACTGAGCACCTTTCATTTTAACTAGAAATTGCTGGAGACATACATTGGCTAATATAGCATCTGCAAAAAAACGCGCACGTCAGGCGGAAAAACATAGGCAGCATAATGCAAGCTTACGCTCTATGGTTCGTACCTATATCAAAAAAGTCTATACGGCTATTGCTGCAGGTGAAAAAACTGCTGCTGAGGCATTGTTCGCCAAGGCGCAGCCCATTATTGACCGCATGGCAAGTAAGAACATGATTCATAAGAACAAGGCAGCGCGCCATAAAAGCCGTTTAGTAGGCCATATTAAGAAAATGACAGAGGGTATGAGTGCTGTTGCGATCTCTTCTGCTAAAACAAAAACGAGTAAAACAAAAGCAGCGAAATCTGCGGAATAGGACTAACCGGGTCTGTTATCAAGGCATAATGATTTTCCCAACTCATGCGCAAACATCTCGCCTTGTGTTGGGAAAAATACTCCATACTGAAAATGACCAACGTCATTGAAATTAAGGAAAGGTTCGCCTTCTACATTAACATTTGCTGCGAATGTTTTAATACTTTCCAGATCGCCCTTATCCAGAGTCCTGGCGAGTAGCAGGTTTGGGCGGTCAATAATATGGCTTAGCATTTCATTTTTCTCGTTTTATTTTTTGCATTTTATTATAAAATAGTTGAAATTGAAAGAAATTAGTTTAAATAATGGCCAATTTTACTTGTAGTCCAGGAACAGATTTGTAATGGCTATTTAAGAAAAACCCCACAACACCAATCAACTCTTCTCCTACATATAATAAGGGCAGGCGATCACGTTCCCAGGGTGGTACATCCCACTCTTGGAAAAGATGTTTTAATAAATGATGACACTGGCGTTCTGGAAAATAACAACGCTCCCCGCCTTGACGAAAACGAATGTTCACATTTTTTGTATCAGAACGTAATCCAGATATATCAGTTAAAACAGCGTGTAATTTTCCTAAAGAAGGAATCATTAATAGCTGCGATAGATCCCAGGTAAAAATTTGTGTGGAATCCCATTTCGGCAAGCATTGCATTGCATAAATATCATCACGATAACGACGAATTTCGAAAGTGCCTAAACGCATATAAGGTGATTTATCTTGTTTCGCATGTAAAAAATCTTGCTGTATTTGACGCAATTTTGCAGCAGAAGGCATTGGAAATCCAAGCTTGGCTAACCAGGTACGTAGGGTTTGTCGTTGATGCACTGTATCCAGCAATAATAATTTTTTCACTGAAAGTGTTTGGTTTTTTCTGTTTAGGCAAAAATTCAAGTCCTGCTCTGCTTTATGCTCTATGATCTCTTGTGCTTCCGCGCAATTTCCCGCGACACGGGCTAAGGTTTTAGTCACGGTTGGCCAACGGTTTTTTAATAAAGGTAAAATAGTATGCCGCAAAAAATTACGTGTGAAATTTGTATTCTCATTCGACTCATCCTGAATCCATTTTAGGTGATATTTTTCTGCATAATTTTTTAATTCAGCTCGTGACAAATCAAGCAAAGGCCGGCCATGAAATCCTGCCGCAAATGATTTCAGTAATGGCATTGCAGAAAGACCTTTAGGCCCTGCGCCACGTAGTAATTGTACCAATACGGTTTCTGCCTGGTCATCTTGTTGATGCGCGGTTAATAGAATAGCATTGGGTTCTAATAATTCTGAAAATAATTGATAACGACATTGGCGTGCGATATTTTCTGGGCTATCACCTTTAAACGCTTTCGCATCTATTATTTTATAAATCAATTCGATATTCAAATCAGCGCAAATTTTTTCGCAATGTACCGCCCAATGGGGCGCATGTACACTTAGACTATGATTCACATGCACTGCTTTAAATTTTAAAGGATACTGCTGGCGAAGTGTCGCACAGAGATGCAATAACACGTGTGAATCTAAGCCACCGCTATACGCAATCCAGTAAGTTTTATCTATACCTTGCTCAAGACAAAAAGTCTCGAGGGCTTCAACCGGCGATGCCATAAGACATCAAGCGTTGATAACGCATTTTAATGAGTTTATCCATCGAATACCCTTGTAATTCCATTAAATTTTCTGCCAATACTGTCTTTAATTTTTCGGCAACCGCATCATAATCACGATGTGCGCCGCCCAAAGGTTCAGGTATGATCTGGTCTATCAATCCTAATGCTAGATTTTGTTTAGCTGACACGCCCATTGCCTCTGCCGCCTGCGGTGCTTTATCCGCGCTTTTCCATAAAATAGACGCACAACCCTCGGGTGAAATAACAGAATAAATTGCATATTGCAGCATTAAAACACGATCCCCCACGCCAATAGCCAATGCGCCGCCCGAACCGCCTTCGCCAATGACTGTACAAATAATCGGTGTTTTTAAGCGTGACAATACAAATAAATTACGTGCAATCGCTTCACTTTGGTTGCTTTGTTCAGCTCTAATCCCAGGATACGCGCCTGGTGTATCAATAAATGTGAAAATAGGTAACTTAAATTTTTCCGCCATCTGCATTAAACGCAATGCCTTACGATAATCTTCTGGATTAGGCATACCAAAATTGCGTTCGATTTTTTCTTGCGTCTTGCGGCCTTTCTCATGTCCCATGACCATCACAGGCTGGCCTTCAAAACGTGCAATGCCTGCAACAATGGACGGTCCTTTTGAAACAGAACGATCACCGTGTAATTCATCAAATTCAGTAAATATCCGCGTGATATAATCCATCGCGTGAGGTCTTTGAAAATGGCGTGCCAATTGTGTGATTTGCCAAAGTGTGAGGTCTGAAAAAATCTTTTTAGTGAGTTGCTTACTCTTCACTTCTAAACGCGCAATTTCATCGCTCAAATTAACAGCGCTATCTTGATCGACCATTCGCAATTCTTGAATCTTTGCTTCAAGTTCCGCGACAGGTTGTTCAAAATCCAGGAAATTTAAATTTGTCATACAAAAACCATTTATTAACCCAACCAGGAAAGCGAATATAATAGCTCAAACCAATCTTTTATGCCTATAATTTCACGCTGACAGGTATGATTAAATCAAGGCACTCCATGAATACACATTTTATACATTTACGCGTCCATTCTGAGTATTCATTAAGCGATGGCCTCGTCCAAATAGACCAATTAATAGAAAAAACCTTAAATTATCAAATGCCTGCGGTAGCTATGACTGACCAAAGCAATTTATTCAGTGTCATCAAATTTTATCAGGAAGCAATCAGCGCAAAAATTAAACCGCTCATAGGGGTTGATATTTGGCTGGAAAATGATAAACAAGCTAACGACCCCTATAGATTAACTTTATTCTGTCAGCATATCCAAGGCTATAAAAATCTGCTCGAACTTATCTCACGCAGCTTCATTGAAGGCCAGGCGCATGGTAAGGCGATTATTCAACGTGCCTGGTTAACTGAGTTAGCAGATGGCTTGATTGTATTATCGGGCGCTGAAGAAGGGGATTTAGGGCAGGCTTTATTAGAAAATAATACCCTACAAATTCAAAAAACCCTGGATTTTTGGTTAAACTATTTTCCAAATCGTTATTATATTGAATTGCGCCGCACAGGCAAAAAAAATCAAGAAAGTTATATAGATGCCGCACTTACCATCGCAGAAACGCACGCCATTCCTGTTATCGCAACCAATGATGTTCGTTTTTTAGAGCGTGATGATTTTGAAGCCCATGAAGCCCGCGTTTGTATTCATACCGGCCATGTTTTAGCTGATTCACGCCGCCCACGCCATTACACTGAACAACAATATTTCCGCAGCCAGGCAGAAATGCTCGCGCTATTCTCTGATATTCCAGAAGCATTGGCCAATACAGTTGAGCTTGCCAAACGCTGTAATGTCAAACTCATCCTCGGAAAAAACTTTTTACCTCGTTTTCCCGTCCCTGATGGATTGACGATTGAAAATTATTTTTCCCGCATCGTACAACAAGGATTAGAAGATCGTTTACAACTTGCTGTGCCTTCAGTACGCCATGCGTATGATGCGCGCCTTGAAACAGAGTTACGTGTCATCAACACGATGGGCTTTGCAGGTTATTTTTTAATTGTGGCTGATTTCACACGCTGGGCGCGTGAAAACGGCGTGCCTGTCGGCCCTGGTCGCGGTTCAGGCCCAGGCTCACTGGTGGCGTATGCTTTAAAAATCACGGATATTGATCCGCTTCAACATGATTTATTGTTCGAGCGATTTTTAAATCCTGAGCGCGTTTCCATGCCCGATTTTGATATCGATTTTTGCATGGAAGGACGTGATCGTGTCATTGAATATGTCATGCAAACACATGGCCGTGCAGCAGTCGCGCAGATTATTACGTATGGCACAATGGCTGCAAAAGGAGTGATCCGAGACGTGGGTCGCGTGCTAGGTATGGGTTATGGACATGTCGATAAAATCGCTAAACTTATTCCCTTTGAAATTGGAATGACACTGGATAAAGCGCTTGAACAAGAAGAATTATTGAAAGAACATTACGAAAAAGAAGAAGATATTCGCACTTTAATTGACTTAGCACGTAAATTAGAAGGCATCACACGTAATGCGGGCAAACATGCAGGTGGCGTTGTGATTGCACCGCATAAATTGACTGAATTTACTCCCCTTTATTGTGAAGCAGGTCAAACAGAACATTTAGTGACGCAATTTGATAAAGACGATGTTGAAACAGTGGGGCTTGTTAAATTTGACTTTTTAGGCTTACGCACGCTGACTATTATCAATTGGGCTATCCAGGAAATTAATCTTGAACGTACGCTAAAACAAGAACCTATATTGGATATTCAACGGATTCCTCTCAATGACCCAGCTACTTATACTTTATTAAAAGCGTGCAAAACAACGGCTGTTTTCCAACTTGAATCTCGCGGCATGAAAGATTTGGTTAAACGGTTACAGCCTGACTGTTTTGAAGAGATTGTGGCTTTGGTTGCTTTATTTCGACCTGGTCCCTTGCAATCAGGCATGGTGGATGATTTTATTAATCGCAAACATGGTCGCGGCCATGTGAGTTATCTACATCCTAAACTGGAACCTATTTTGCGTCCTACGTATGGTGTGATTTTATATCAAGAACAAGTCATGCAAATCGCGCAAGTGCTAGGGGGTTATTCTCTCGGTTCTGCTGATCTATTACGCCGTGCGATGGGCAAGAAAAAACCCGAAGAAATGGCTATGCATCGCGATACTTTTTGTAAAGGCGCGGTGGAACGAGGCGTTAACTTTGACACAGCCACTTATATTTTCGATTTAATGGAAAAATTCGCAGGTTATGGTTTTAACAAATCACATTCAGTGTCTTATGCGTTAATTGCTTATCAAACCGCCTGGTTAAAAGCCCATTATCCCGCAGAATACATGGCTGCCGTCTTATCGGCTGATATGGATCACACCGATAAAGTTGTTCATATTGTAGAAGAATGTGCCGGCTTGAATTTACAAGTCAGTCCGCCCGATATCAACCGCAGTTCTTATAAATTCAAACCGATTGATTCTAAAAATTTAATCTATGGTTTAGGGGCGATTAAAGGTGTAGGACAAGCAGCGATTGAAGCGATTGTGACTGTACGCGAATCAGGTGACTTCAAAGACTTATTCGATTTTTGTAGACGAGTTGATCTACGCAAAATGAACAAACGCGTATTTGATGCGTTAATTAAAGCAGGTGCATTTGATTCCATTGTGCCGCATCGTGCTGCTGCCATGGCAAGTTTAGAAAGCGCCTTGAAACAGGCAGAACAGCGATTGCTTGATCAAACACGCGGCCAGCATGATTTATTTAGCGCAAATTCAATGGATGTTTATACCAGCAATTATATTTCCGTACCTGAATGGAGCGAGCAACAGCGTTTATCAGGGGAAAAAGAAACACTCGGATTATACTTGACAGGACATCCCATTAATTACTATCTCAGTGAATTAAAAAACTTTACGCATGGACGCATCGCAGAATTACGCCCTAGCACTAAAGCAATTGTCACGGCAGGGATTATCATTCATCTCCGCACCCTCCAAACAAAACGGGGTGACCGCATGGCGGTCGTGACATTGGACGATGGAACAACACCGATTGATGTTTTATGTTTCGCTGAAAATTATCAAAAATATCGTGAATTATTAAGCAAAGATAAATTAATTGTTGTGACAGGCGAAGTGAGCATTGATGATTTTAGTGGCGGGTATCGCGTGCTTGCCCGTGAAATTTTTTCACTGGAGACTGCACGCGAACGCTATGCAAAATATTTGAAAATCCGCCTTTCACCCAAGTTTGATGTCGCGCAATTAGCACCGTTATTAGAAGAATACAGAAAAGATGGTTGCTGCCGTATTGCAATAGATTATTGGCGAGCCGATGTCAAAGCGAGTTTAAATTTAAGTGATGCGTGGCTCGTACGACCAACGGATAGCTTATTAAATTCTTTGCGGGATGTATTTTCAAAAGAAAATGTGGAGATGGTTTATTAATTTATTGTAAAATAATTATATAAATTTCATAATTTGATATATTTCAAATAAAGATATATGCAAAGATAATCAAGGTCTATTATGTCGGAACACACGAAAAAGCACCTTATTAATGCGCATAGCCATGGTTCAGCATTATACATAACACATCAGCGCATCACTTATGCTATTCCTAAAAATATAGCCGATAAATATGTTATTGAAGATCAGATTCCTAATAAGATCAGAAGAAATCAAAAAACTATTGCACGTATGCTTGACAAACTCGATGAAAAATACACTAAAGCAGGGGCTTTACTAAAAGGATTACGTCTACGTGAAAATTCATCTCAAATGGCTTTCGCTAAAAAAATAAAAGTCACACAAGCTAACTTATCAAGCATGGAAAATGGACATAGACCTATTGGGAAAATTATCGCAAAACGCATTGAAAAAATATTCGGAGCAAACTACCGTTATTTTTTGGAGTGAGTAATGTAGCAACTGCCTTTAAAATTTAATTTTCAAAACAGTTGCTAGATTACTTAGGCGATACTGACCTTCATTAGTATGCAGCCACAGCTCCAGGGGCGGATAGGAGAGGTATTAAAATTGCCGCAGCCTTTGGCGGTTTTCTAAGCCCGAAAATGCTATTGGGTCCGAAGATACTAGGATATCTATTTTGTCGTATGGGGGAGTCTGCTGGTACATCTATCACTTCATCTGGTGTTCTCATTAATATATTTCTAATATTAATGAGAGCTTCTTGTTTCTGCGCTAAGAGGATAGGGTTAATTGACCATATTGAGGGCGTGCAACGCGCTATTTCTTTATTAAGCGTATCGAGTTTTCCGTATTTTTGGAATTGACTTTTTACCGCCTCGGGGTCTAATACAAAAGAAGACAAGTTATCTGTATGATGGTGTGCGTAATGAGTTAAGGCTTCTGAGCTTTCGCCATCGTGAGGAGGAGAAGGATTTGAAGTGTTCAGGGAGTCAGCAGAAGGAAGCAGCACAAGATCAGGCAAGTCTGAATCTACATCTGAAACGGAAGCCCAGTAGTTTTCGATGGCATGCTTCTTCGCTTCTTCATAATTTAATGTTATCAATAAAGTAAAAAAGAAATCCCACCCCACCGCCAGCCCATTGAAAAAACATTCACCCGTATACACTATTAAATTAGAAGTATGGTCATGGGTTAACTCGTCCATTGGTTGCGCTAACACGGCTGTGGTTCTGTCCTGTGGAGTATTATGAGGAGCATCATCATTATCACTTCCATTAGCATTGACATGCCTATGATCAGAAGAACAATCTAAATGGAAAAGCTGATGAAACTCAGTCAGCAATTCTAATAATGCATTTGCCAGGGCAGAAGCCCATGCTCCAACTTTAGAAAACTGGCTATCAACCGAAGAAGCCCCTACTGCGATAATATGGCCTATAAATAATAATGGGTACAAAAGCTTGGAAATAAAAAAAGGGATGTTGACTATTCGCAGGAGAAGCGCGATTAAGCGTATGGGAAGGTATAACCAGTTAAAAAAAGTAGAATCGCGATTAAATATCTTTTTAACATCATTTATTTCTGCTTTGAAGCTTTTTAAGAGAGCATTCTTGGTTTTTTCAGCCCATTCACCAAAATCATCTCTAGCGTGCATAAGGGATTCTCTGGCATTCACAAGACTATAAAGAAATGTACTGGCTAACAGAACAACCAGGCCAGCAATGATCATGATATGTAATACACTCGCCCCAGTAATAATAAAAGGGATGTAGGTATACATATTATAGACAGCAGCAATAGCCCCGAAAATACCTAAACCCGTTAATAAAAATGTTAAAAATGATTTTTTAGAATTGTATATATTGTTATATAACGCATAAGAAAATATACGATACGCCATATAACCTGCCCCCAATGCAGCCATGATTCCAATTGCAACAGAAAGGGCAGGAGCAATACTCATAAGAACTGTTGGCAACAACAGGGTTAGTTTGGTTGTGACTGTGATTGCTGGGAATGTGTAAAGTCCATAGTATGTAGAAAAACCAAATGCCGTGCCAGCTAAACCAGAAAGCACACGCAAAAATTTCTCCTTCTTCTTTTTGCTGGCAATATATGTCTTGATTGCCTCTTTGTCAAAAGGTGTAAGTAGTAATGCTATAGAGTCTTCTGATTTATCTTCTGCATCAATAGGATCATCATTTTGAATTTGATAAATAAACAAATCTTCCAAGCATTTTATTCGTTGTTTTGCAGCAGCTATTTCAGCAGGGTCACCTGACTTATGTTCCAACTCAGATAATATTTCTCTGTGATTTCTATAGCAGGATAAAAAGTCGTTTTTTTGTTTATATTCATTAAGATAGTGACTTACCAGAAGATTTCTTGCAATATGATTTTCCAGAGAAAAATCCATGACTTGATATATATTTTGCTTATAAACATCGTATTCTATTAATCCTGATTATTAAATGACAATTAGCTTTGCCGATCGCGACAACTAACGTTGCCGATTA
>JBEPVM010000052.1:0-9915 GCA_041690995.1 Gammaproteobacteria bacterium
AGCTAGCTCCTAATGCTAATGAAAATCCTGATAATTTGACTTATGATTTAGGGTGTGGTTGCGGTACAGTAACATTGGCATCGAATGCCAAATATGCGTGTATTAATAACCCTGAGTCTTTGAATTGTATACTGGCCAAGGCGCAGGTGAGCGTAATGCCGGGTATTATTTCAGTAGTGGATACGATTGCACAGAGATTTGTGCAAATAGATTATGAATACCAAAATTTTTATTACACATCGACCTTGGCAACGGGAATAGAGAATGCAAATCCACCCTCTCCAACAACGCCTGAGTGGATCACATCGTTTTGTGTTGCGAAAAGTATACAGTATTGCTGCGCGGATCCTGCTCAGAAAAATTGTTCCAGTCTTCGGAATAAGTATTCTCCTATTTCTTCTAATCAACGACCCGATAGTGTGAGTTCTAACGTGCTAAAAGAGATTTATCTACCGTATAACTTTGTGCCTTACTTAAATAATGTAGATTTTATAGCACCTGTGGTGAATCAATATATGGGTGCTTTAGCAGAAGCCTATACCAATTATTGGGCGACACTCCCGCTACCCCAGTTATCTGGCTGGCAGAAAAAAGCGGAAGAAAATGGCTGGATTTTCGCAGGTATGTATTATTACAACATTGCTAAAATGAATGCCGCACACCAGGTATCCATAGATAATTTACCAGTATTCAGTGTTTTACCTCCTAGTCCTCCTGCGATACCAAAGGAACCCTCAAGCATACCTAAATATCGAAATAATTTGAATTTAGACACCGATGCTTTATTTGAAGCGATTGCAGGCCAGTTATCGAGTGGGGGCTATGACCTGGGAGCTATGACTGGTAAATCTCGTGCTATTGCTGCAGCGTGGGCGCCCACGAATAGCATACTGTCAGGTTGGATGAAAAATCTAACAGACAAAAACGCAAACCCACTTGTTCAATTGGCTGCGTTTGGCTATAAATTAATGTATACAACACAGATCGTTTTTTTCGTTACACTGCTTGCAGTCAGTATAGTTGCTGGGGTTCTTGGTTGGAGTGTGCTGGCGTTAGGTTCTGGTATGACAGCAAACCCTATGCTGGAATATTTCAAACTAGCATGGGGACTGATTTCACCTTTCTTTATTTTAATGATTGCCTCGCTGTATTCGATGGGTGCTATTATAGGTATTTATTTGCCTTTGTTGCCTTATATTATTTTTACGATGGGCGCGATTGGTTGGATAATGACGACCTTGGAGGCGATGGTTGCGGGGCCGTTAATTGCGCTGGGTATTTTAAGCCCGAGCGGTCAGCATGAGTTATTGGGAAAAGCAGAACCTGCTGTGATGATTTTATTTAATTTGATTCTGCGTCCAGGGTTGATGATATTTGGCATGATGGCATCTATGTTTGTAGCGATTGTCGTTATTAAAATGATCAATACAGGCTTTGATCAAGTGGCGCATGACATTATTAGTAAACCTGGTTTGTTTGAAATAATTGCATTTTTTGTAGTATATGTGTCATTAATAACGATGGCGTTGAATAAAGTATTTTCCTTGATTCATGTGATTCCAGAAAAAGTGCTGATGTATATTGGCGGTCAGGCTATTTCGTATGGTGAAAGCGAAGGATTGGCGGGTGCGAAACAAGCTCTGGAAGGAAGTACTGGCGCGATAACAGGTGCTTCTAAAGAAACGAGCAGCAATACTGCCGGTGGTGCGGCGAAAGCTTTACAGGACACGAAGATGGCGAAGGAGAAGCCGAAAGATCCATCCATACAAGCAGGAGGAGGAGCAGCACAATCATAAGGACAAAGATAATACATTTTATTTGAAATGCTAACCCAACCCTACATCCGTATCTTCACGTTTGGTTTGCTCTGCAATCACACGATAATTCCGTTCTGAAATAATGCCTGCATCGAATTTTTCTTTAGCATCCGCCGCCATAGTACGTCCTTGTTCGCGGACAAGTTTGCGTACCATGGCGGTGATATTGACAGGGTCTATGTCGAGTAATGTATCTCGAATTTTTTCATCGAAAACAAGATACTCACGTAATGCAACACGTTTGCCATCTTCTGTGGGAGCTAAACGTTGTGAAATAATCAGGCGCATGGTTTCGATTAAATCAATCGTACGGCCAGCGCGTTCTTCCGCAGGGTAGCTCGTCACCAGGCGGCGTACTGTTTCAGCCACGCCATTACTGTGTAGAGTGGTGTAAACAGGGTGACCTGTCATAGCAGCTTCCATAGCGGCGCTAATGGTTTCCATGTCGCGTGCTTCACCGACTAAAATAAGCCGTGGTTTTCTGCGTAATGCATTTCGGACACCTGCTGCAAAACTCGGTAAGTGGCGTGGTATTTCAGTTTGGCTGACAATAGATGAGATTTTTTCCACGCTGTCATACACAAATTCGATAGGTGCTTCGTAGGTTAAAATTTTTCGATTACTCTCAGCATTTTCAGTAATACTTCGGATAATGGAAGCGAGCAGAGTGCTTTTGCCTGAGCCTGTTGCGCCTGTTACATAGACAATGCCTTGTTCGGGGGTAATGGCTTCTAATACTGCGGGTGGTAATTGCATGCTGTCCAATTTGGGCGGATCGCTTGGAATAGTACGGGCTGTGATTTGAATACCGTCATGGCCTTCCACTAAACACGCTGTGGCGTTAATACGAAAACGAAAACGGTCACTGCGATTTGGACGAATTTCATAATGCGTATCCACATCTTTGCCTGACATGAGTTGTGCTGTTCCGTTTTGGCCGTAAATCGCATTAATAATTTCGCCCACTTCGGTATTGGATAAACGTCGCCGTGTTATTTTATTTAAACGGCCATAGATTTCCGCAAAAATGGGTTCATTCGTTTGAAGCGTAATATCCGATGCGCCTAACTTCACGCAATGCATTAAAATTTCATTAGCAATTTCGATAGACAGGCGTATCGGTTCTTGCGGGAAAAGAAAATCAGTTGTCATGTTGTTGTACCACGATAGCATTCCAATGATGTGCATCTGTTTGTAGTTTAGGTAACTCAGTAATGCGTAGCACTTGGTCATTAATACGCATATCTGTGCCGTTTCCTGTAACACCTAATTCTGTCTTGGACACATACGGTGCGCTGACCATTTTTTCTTGTAATAATTTACGGTACAGAATCATGCCATTGTAATCGCGTTTTAAGCGCGCTAAATTTTGTTGAAAGATACTATCGGCTTGTTGGAGTCCTTTTTCCCACCCTAAGCGGATGGACTTGACCCAAATTTTTCTTTCCTCTTCTGTGCGGGGTAATAATATTTTATGGGGCATTTCTGGTTTATTGAATGGCATTAATAAATAATCCCGCCAGTTAGGTGGCGTGGTGGCAAAACGGGCTTGTGCAACAATTTTATAAGTTTTGTCTGCTACACGTATGGTATTTGAGTCGCTCAAATTTAAGCTTTGGTCGCTTTCAACTAAAACAGGAGGCAGCACGCCGTGACTGAGCAGCATTCCATTAAAATTATAAATGGTTTCAAGCGACCATTGATTATTTTTCAAGCGGTTATTGATTTGCTGTGAGTTGATAGCAAGCCCGCCCTGAGCACCTAGGCTCATTGCTGTGTCTTCAAGTACTTTGATGCGGATTTGGCTAATCGCAGGACTGCTTCCTTCCGCATGAACAGGCTCATCATTTTGCATACCTTCTAATTGATGAATATTCATGGGATCGATTTCTTGTGTGTGACGGTGTGCAGCGCAAGCGCTGAGGATGCTCACCAAACCAATAATAAAGATAGTTTTAATTTTTTGCATAACGCAATTCAATCACTCTGCTTTCAGGATAAACAACGACAGTTGCGCGTCGGCCGCATTGATAAGCAACATCACGTAATACATCAGCTAGCATTCTGTTTTTGTCATAGACAGTGACTAAGACAGGAATAGCGGGCGGAACACCTAATACGCGCATTTGATAACTCGCCGCTTTGGCAATTTGTCTCACCAAAGGTTCTACCGGCCCTGACCAATCAATAGAAGTTAATCCTGCCATGCCATAGGATGCGGGATTGGGTGGCGGTTCTAATGAGGGTATCGGATGTGCAGCCTGTGCTGTTTCTGATAAACTGACGATAGAACGGCTGACTGCGTAAGACGCTTCGGACAATGACGCACCCGTGTTGTCTTGCACGCTGGAGGCAGGGGGTTTGGCGCAACTTGATAAAATAGTAAAACACAGTAATGCAAGTATAGCGAGGCGGATATTCATAATCATAAACGGGGTATTCCTTAAATCCGTTTGCAAGAAGTTAATATTATCAGGCATTATTGAGGCATGATACAATAATTTAACTTGAAATAGTAAAGGAAATACGAATGGCACATTGGCGTGATTCTGCGAGAAGTGTAAGATTATTCTTTCTTGATTTTAGAGCGTGTTTTCCTTTATTAATTTTAATGCTTCATATTCGTTTATGGACGTTTATTATAGCCCTGATCGCGACTGTATTTTTTGCCACATTGGAGCGTTACGGATTTACGTTAATAGTATTTTTGCGTTGGTTTCGTACGTTTATTGCTGGAAACAGGAAAATTGCTCAACCTTGGTGGAAAAGGTAATTTAAAATGGAAATGTCAGAATTGATGAGTAAAGTTGCAAGAAGCATAGGCGCGCGTTTTAGTTTAAACGGTCGGCCGATGACAATGGAAGAAGTGTTTGCCCCATCGGGGTTACTTCCAGGTATCGCACGACGCGCTGATCAATTATGCTCATTGTGTTTGGGTTATGGTATTGGTGTGACTTTTGAAGAAACCACAAGTGCTATATTAAGTGTGACGGTCGCCTTTGATGATGTGACCCCGAATGCGTTGCGGGTGTTGTGCATGATGGATGTGCTTTATGAGTTGATCCAGCCAACGCCGCGCGGCGAAATGACAACGTTGGATCAGTTGATGTATGATTAGAAGTAGGGGGGATTATGATGCAAAAAGCGCGTCTAATCCACTCTATATTAGGATTCTTCAACCCCCTTCAGCCTTCGGTACTCGGTCAAGCAAGGCTCGCATGGCCTGCTGAGGTGTTATTTTTTCTTGTAAGAGTTCCCAAACGGATTCAACAATAGGCATTTCTATTTTTGTTTTGTGGCTGAGCTGAATAATCAGCTCAGCATTGCGTTTGCCTTCTACGATCTGGCCGATTTCTTTTTCAGCAATGCTTGCATTTTTACCTTGTCCGAGCGCAAGACCAAAGCGGCGGTTGCGAGATTGATTGTCGGTGCAGGTTAAAATGAGATCGCCTAAACCTGTAAGCCCCGTGAGAGTATCAAACTGGCCGCCTAAAGCGTGCCCAAGGCGCATCATTTCTGCTAAACCGCGTGTGATGAGTGCGCAGCGAGCATTCGCGCCAAAACCCATGCCATCGGAAATGCCTGTGGCAATCGCAAGTACATTTTTCACAACGCCCCCAATTTCAACGCCTACGATGTCATTGCTTAAATACACACGAAAGAAAGGTGTGTTGAAACGGGCTGATAAATCTTGAGCAAACTCCGTGTCTTGACTGGCAATGACGACTGCAGTGGGGAGTGCGCGAGCGACTTCGCCGGCAAAAGAGGGACCCGCGAGTACAGCATAAGAATATTTTTTCCCCAATACTTCTTCAATAACTTCGTGGAGTAATTGCCCTGTATTTTCATCTAAACCTTTGGTTGCCCAAACAATGCGCGTACTCGGTTGAAGGAATGGTTTTAATTGTGTGACGAGATTCCGAAAACCAACGGATGGCACAGCGATCAGAATGTCGCGTACCTCCTGGATAGCATCGGCCATCTGCTCGGTTGGGTGTAATGTGGATGGAAACGGGTGTTCTGGAAGATATCGGTTGTTAATTTTTTCTGTTTGTAAGTCAATCGCATGGCTTTTTTCAAACGTCCATAAACGAATGGTTTGCTTTAGGCGTGATAAATGCAAAGCCAGTGCCGTACCCCATGAGCCAGCGCCGAGAATTGCTAAGGGTTCGAGAGGTGTCTTCATTAGTGAAGTTGACCATCGCCATTGCCATCGACCATCGTGTTTTTAGAATCCTGTAGATGCTGTGCATAGAGCGCATCAAAATTAACAGGTGCTAAGAGAAGCTGTGGAAAGCCGCCCCGCATAACGATGTCAGAAATGACTTCACGTATATAGGGGAATAAAATGTTTGGACAAAAGCTGCCAAGCGTTTGGCGTAATTGTTCGCTGGGTAGGTTGGAAATCAAGAAAATACCTGCTTGCTGAACTTCAATTAAGAAGGCGGATTCTTTATTGCTGGTTACAGTTGCGGTGACAGATAATACGACTTCATGCGTATTATCCTGGATGCGATTGCTTTTCGTTTCCAAATTAAGTTGCACTTCAGGTTTCCAGTCCTTCCCAGCAAATATTTGCGGTGTATTGGGTGCTTCATAAGAGATCCCCTTTGTGTAAATTCGTTGGAGTTCAAATTGGGGAGTTGTTGTGTCTGTTTGAGTTGTCATAATAATGTTCCTTTATAAAATATAAAAAATAAAAATTAATTTAACAAATTATTGAGCTGCCCCGATTGTGCTAAAGTAAATAAATTATCATATCCGCCAATAGACTGGGCGTTAATAAAAATTTGAGGTACTGTGCGGCGTCCGCTCAATCGTTCCATTTCAATACGTTTGTCAGGATTCAAGTCAATACGAATTTCTTGGTAATCCAATTTTTTTGCAGTGAGTAACTGTTTTGCCTTGATACAGTAAGAGCAATTTTCTTTCGTGTATAAAATAATTTTTGTCATCGCATTAGTCCCTTATAAGAGGCATTTCCGCCTCTTTCCATCCCCGTATTCCGTTTGCTAGTATAAATGTATTGAATCCATTTTTTGTGAGTAATTCAGTAGCGCGAGGAGATTCCTGGCCAGTTGCACAGAGTACGATGATAGGGTTCGCCTTGGATATTTTCAGAGATGATTCAAGTTTTTTGTGGCTATTTTCTAATTCAGAGAGGGGGATAGAAATCGAATTGACAATATGGCCTGCGGCGTAGGCTTCTCGATTGCGAATATCAAGAACAACAGCATTTTGATGATTAATCATTTGAGTGGCGACTACGGGACTAAGACAAGCGGCACTTTTTTTTGATTTAATATATTCAAAAATAGCGAGTAAGATGATTATCACAATGAGCGCTATTGCGAGCGCTAGATGGTGGTGTAAGAATAAAAGTGTTTCTTGCATTATAGGTACCTTTTATTAGAGTGCTTGATTATACATAGAGGATTAAAGGAGTACTACCTAAAATCTTAAAAAATCCCTGCTCGTGCGCAACACCAGACATCAATAGTTCGTACCTCGCTTTGTTTAAGAGTTTTACAAAACTCAGAAATAGTGCAGCCTGTGGTAATCACATCATCAATCACTGCCACATGTTGATGGGCCAGGTCGCGGGTCACCGTAAATGCGTTTTTAATATTTTGTCGGCGTTCATTTGCTGAGAGTATAGTTTGCGGCGTGGTGGCTTTGATGCGTTGACTGGTCGTTGTATTGATCGGTATTTTAAGTAATTTAGAAATGGGACGGGCAATTTCGAGCGCTTGATTATAACCGCGCTCTTTTAGACGTTCTGGGTGCAGTGGCACAGGAACAATGACATCAGGCAGAGGGGTTGTTTGATACCAGTTTTGTTGAATTTGGGTCGTGAGTAGTTCCCCTAAAATTTGCGCATTGATGAGTGATTGCTTGAATTTAAGCTCTAAAATGAGTTGAGTAATAGGGGGTTGATAGAGAAAAAGTGCGTGAGTCGCGTCAAAAGGGGGTGTTTTTTGTAAACAATGACCGCAGATTTGGTCTGTTGTGAATAATGGAATAGCGCAGCGTAAACAATGTTGTTGTAGCCATGGCAGGGTTTTATAACAATCAGCGCAGAGGTCTTGATAGCGGTTTGAAGTATGGTGGCATAAGACGCAGGTATAAGGTAGCAGCCAAGTAAGAATTTTTTTGAGATAATCTATTTTTTTTTGTGGCATATAACGAGGTTCCTATTTTGAAAAATCGGTTTGGGTCTACTTCACCTGCGGATTATTACGCTGCGGCAGTGTTGGATCGTGAGACAGGTGCAGAACTATTGGCGCGTTTGGATTTAGTAGCATTGAAACCAAAACGTATCATGGAATGGGGGTGGGGCGCGGATAATTGTGACTTGCTTTTACAGCAGCGTTATCCAGAAGCTGAATTGATTACTCTACGTAATTTTCCAGCTATCTCTACAGTTGAGGATTATAGCATTGATTTAATCGTAGCGAATTTATTATTACCCTGGTGTGTTGACTTGAAACAGATAGTGCAGACATGGCGGCGAGTGTTGCGACCAGAAGGGTTGCTGGTGTTTACAAGTTTAGGTCCTGATACACTGCAAGAATTACGGAAGCAAGCCATTCAGTTGCCTGTGTTGATAGACATGCATGATTTAGGGGATTTATTACTGCATTCAGGTTTTGCAGATCCTGTTCTGGACGTGGAGTATTTTACGTTGAACTATCGTGAACAGCAGCAATTACAACACGAATTGCGCGTGACAGGATTTATTGCTGATGAGTCATTAGAGCCACTCGAAAAAAATACGGCAGGTGTTATCCCTATGACGTATGAAGTGATTTATGGCCATGCGTGGCAGCCTTTGATGGGTCAAAATCAGTTGTTAGAAGAAGGTGTTGTTAAAATTCCGTTGGCGCATTTGCGGCGGTTCAGTTAACTCTTTGTTATTTAGAGAGATAACACCTCCTCGACCTTCATGATTCATTTAGCCTATAATAGCAGCCTGTAGCAATCGCAAGTATTAGGTTAGGTAATATGGGTTTAATTGTAGGATTAGATAATTTTGGGGAAGCCATTCGGCAAAAGCTGGGTTTTGTCGATAAGAGTTTATTCATTAAAGAAATTCTTGATAATGATGAAATAACGGCATCTGTCATCATACGCCCCCGCCGTTTTGGTAAGACGTTTAATTTATCGATGCTGCATCATTTTTTAAGCCCAGAAGTCTATAGGCTTAAAACCCAAGGTATTTTTGATCATTTAAAAATAGCCCAGGAAGGGGACAGCTATATGCAACATCAGGGAAAATACCCTGTGATTGCAATGACGTTTAAAAGCATCAAGCATGCCCGTTATGAAGATGCTTATATTAGCTTAGCCAATGTGATTCGATCCGTTTATTCAGAACATCGTTATTTATTATCAGACAGTGTCTTAAGCGATGATGAAAAAAGAGTTTTCGAAGATATTTTATGGGAACGTGCAAGCACGAAAAACATTACTGCATCCTTATTACATTTAAGCGATTATCTGTACCGTTATCACAAAGTGAAACCCTGGGTGCTAATTGATGAATATGACACGCCTATTCAGGCGGGATACTTAAAAAATTATTATTCAGAAATCATCGAACTTATGCGCAATTTGTTTGGAGATACCTTAAAAGGCAATGTTTACATGCACCGCGCTGTGATTACTGGTATTTTGCGGATTGCGAAAGAAAATTTATTTTCAGGCGTGAATAATTTAAAAGTGTTTTCTGTTTTAAATGCAGAATATTCAGAACATTTTGGTTTTACAGAACCCGAAGTGGATGAAGCGCTCGAGAAAAACAATTTACAGCATTTATCATCTGATATTAAAGCCTGGTATAACGGTTATCATATTGGCCACACTCAAATTTATAATCCCTGGTCGATTGCGAATTGCATTTTTGAAAAAGGCTTGCTTCAACCGTATTGGTTGAATACCAGTGATAATACATTAATTAAGCAAACGATAGCGCATGCGGATGGTCTTCTTAAAATAGAATGTGAAAAGATTCTGGAAGGCAAACCGGTTGAGGCGCTGGTCGATGAAAACATTACCTTCGCTGATTTGGATGGGAGTGGTGATAAGTTATGGACCT
>JBEPVM010000053.1:0-8955 GCA_041690995.1 Gammaproteobacteria bacterium
TTTAGGAGCAGGATACCCCTCACGAATATTTTTAATAATCGAATGATTGAATTGTAATTTATTGAGTTTGATGGCTAATTGCGTGTTTGTAAAATCAAACACTAGACGATCGGGTTTTGATAACATGAAAATATGTGGCTGGCTTTCTGAAGATAACTTTATTGCGATATAATTTTCTTTTTTAGTCATCGAAATTTGGACATGCGTGATTTTGATGGGGGCTGCATAGACAGAAAAAGATATCATAGTAAAAAAAATAGTGCCTATTAATAGATATATCAATCTTTTATTCAGCATGCTGTACTCGCTGTAAAATCATTTGGCCCTGTGCAGATTGTGCGGCTATCTTTACTTCTCGGCCAGTGCCATGTAAATTAAAATAAAAAAATAAATCAGGTTCTGGCAAAAAAGCATCTCCTTTTTCAGGCCATTCAATTAAACAAATAGCAGAAGGGATAAAATAATCTTGAACACCCATAAATTCAAGCTCTGCTGCATCATGCAACCGATAAAAATCAAAATGAAATACAGGTAGCCCTGATAAGTCATAAGACTCAACCAGCGTGTACGTTGGACTTTTTACGCGACCTTGATAACCTAAGCCACGCAAAAATCCGCGCGTAAATGTTGTCTTGCCTGCCCCCAATTGGCCATGGAGAAAAATAGTGAGAGGCGTTAATTTTTTTTGAAAAGAGGCTTTTGCAAATTGCTCACCGAATTTGAGCATGCTCGCTTCATCAGGTATGAATTGATTCATTATTTATCTCGCGGGCGTATTAACACACTTAAAATAATAGTTGTCACCAAAATAAAAATGACGATACTTAAAGAAAGTAGAGTGGGTATCGTAATAAGAGGTGCGAGTAGCATTTTTGTGCCAATAAATGCTAACACTAGGGAAATACCGTACCTTAATAAATGACAATACGATGTCCTATTGACCAGTAAAAAATACATGGCACGCAGTCCAAGAATAGAAAAAATATTCGAGGTGAATACAATAAATGAATCGTTAGTGACAGCAAAAATAGCGGGCACGCTGTCCACAGAGAAAACTAAATCACTGATTTCGATTGCAACCAGTACTAAAAATAAAGGTGTGGCGTACCATAATTTATTTTGTTTAACAAAAAATTTTTCATTTTGAATTTTTGAAGTGAGACGTATATGTTTCTGCAAATAATTTAAAATGGGGTTTTTAGAAATATTCTTTTTACGTTTTTCAGGAAACAGCATTTTAATGCCTGATATTAATAGTATGATGCCGAATAAATAGAGTATCCAATGAAATTTTGCAAATAACCAGGTTCCGCTTAATATGACTAGCAGACGCAGAAAAACAGCACTTAATATACCGTAAAGCAATACGCGTCGTTGATATTTAGAAGGGACTTGAAAATAAGAAAATATCATAATAAATGCGAACATATTATCTATTGAAAGGGATTGCTCAATCACATACCCTGTAAAAAATTCAAATGCTTTTTGATTAGCGATAATTGAGCCATGGGTTTGTAAAATATATTGCCTTAATAAAACATTAAAGATAAGCGCACAGGTGAACCATATTGCTATCCAGCCGAGCGCTTGACGTGAAGAGACGTGATGTGATTTTTTTCTATCGAGTAAAATAATATCAATTGCTAACACAGCCGCAATAAAAATAAAAAAACCTAACCACATCCACCAAGTGCCAACAGAGTACATTATGATTTGTCCTTAGCTATTCATTAATTACATCTTGATTAAACAAATGTGTGCGATAATATTTAAGTTCTTCAATAGATTCTTGAATATCTGCTAACGCTAAATGTTTGGATTCTTTTTTAACGCCAGCATAGACGCGAGGGGCCCAGCGAAAAGCGAGTTCTTTCAGTGTGCTGACATCTAACAAACGATAATGAAAATATTTTTCGAGTTCTGGCATATAACGTGCCAAAAAACGGCGGTCTTGATAAATCGTATTACCGCACATGGGGGACCTGCCCATCGGTACATGCTGCCTTAAAAATTGAAGCATCATGGCTTCGGCTTCTGCCTCTGTGATTTGGCTTGCCTGGACGCGTGCTACTAAACCTGATGAGTGATGCTGCCTGGTATTCCACTCATCCATGGAATTTAATAAACCATCTGATTGATGCACTGCGATGACAGGCCCTTCTGCGATGACATTCAAGTGGGTGTCTGTCACAATAATAGCCATTTCAATGATCCGCTCTTTCTCTGGATCAAGGCCCGTCATTTCTAAATCCACCCAAATTAAATTATCTGCGCTAAATGTCATAGTGTTTCCTCATGAATGTCTTATTCTAACAGCCAAGGTAATGTATTAGAATTGCCTCTTTAAATATTTAAGAGAAGAGTATGTTAAATATATCCAATATGTTCATTATAGTGATCGCGATGTTAGTAGCTTATCTCTTTGGTTCTTTATCTACGGCGATTATTACCTGCAAGCTATTGCGTTTACCTGATCCTCGTACGCAAGGGTCTGGTAATCCAGGCACCACAAATGTATTACGCTATGGCGGAAAAAAAGCGGCTATTATTACTCTATTAGGTGATGTAGCAAAGGGTGCTATCCCTGTTTTACTCGCTAAAACGTATAGTTTTAATAATATAGGTCTAGCACTTGTTGCTTTTGCAGCTTTTATTGGGCATCTTTATCCTCTTTTCTTTCGTTTCAAAGGTGGTAAAGGTGTTGCGACAGCTTTAGGCTGCTGGCTCGCTTTATCATGGCCTGTTGGTCTTTTGTTGACCGCAACCTGGTTGCTGGTTGCACTATTATCGCGTTATTCTTCTCTTGCTGCTCTGATGACTTCACTCGTTGCACCTTTGTATGCCTGGTATTTTACCGATGCTTCTTTTGCAATGATGACGTCTGTGATGAGTCTTTTATTAATTTATAGACATCAGAAAAATATAAGCAATTTAATACGGGGAGAAGAAAAGAAGATTAAAAAATAGCGTTTTTTTATTCTTTTTTTTTATTTCCCTAGCTCCCATCGCGGATAAATTTTAACATACAGATCGCTCTGTTCTCCCGCGAGCAAATGCAAGCATCCCACATAAGCAATCATAGCGCCATTGTCTGTGCAAAACTCATGACGTGGAAAATACACTTTGCCATTTTCTTCTTCCAGCATAGTTTGTAAAGCGACTCGTAATGCTTGATTGGCGCCGACACCGCCCGCAACCACTAATGTTTTTCGATTTGTTAAATGCAATGCACAACGACATTTAATGACTAACGTTTCGACAGCGGCATCTTGAAAGGCGCGTGCAATATCAGCGCGTGTTTGTTGATCGCAAGGTTGTTCAGTATGAATGATATTCGCAGCATACGTTTTTAACCCACTAAAACTAAATTCTAACCCCACTCGATTAATCATGGGGCGAGGAAAATGAAATCGTGATGGATTGCCTTGTTCTGCAAGTGTTGCGAGCGCAGCACCACCCGGATAACCCAAACCTAATAACTTTGCAGTTTTGTCAAAGGCTTCGCCCACCGCATCATCAACAGATTCACCCAAAATTTTATAATCGCCAAATTGAGCAACATCCACTAATAACGTATGACCGCCAGAGACAAGTAATGCGATAAAAGGATAAGAGGGCGGGTCGGGTTCCAGCATAGGGGCTAATAAATGCCCTTCCATGTGATGTACGGCAACCGTGGGTCTATTCCAGGCAAAACCCATACTCCGAGCGACCATTGCCCCAACCAATAAAGCACCTGATAATCCAGGTCCTGCTGTATAGGCTATACCTGTTATATCTTTCGCATGAGAATTCGCTGCAGACATAGCTTCTTCTGTTAACCCAATCACTTTACGAATATGATCACGAGAGGCTAATTCGGGTACCACCCCCCCATATTCCGCATGAATAGCAACTTGGCTATATAAAGCATGTGATAATAGTCCTTTTTTTGTATCATAAACGGCCACAGCCGTCTCATCGCAGGAGGATTCAATACCTAATACACGCATTTCGCTTTGCATTTCTCTTCATTAGCCATTAGAATCTGGCATTCTTTATCAATTATCCAACGGAGTAAAGTGCTAACAATGCCAAGTATACGTGTGAAAGACAATGAAAACTTCGAAATCAGCTTGCGCCGTTTTAAGCGTTTAACTGAAAAAGCAGGCGTACTTTCTGATTTAAGACGTCATGAATTTTATGAAAAACCGACTTGGAAGCGTAAGCGTAAAAAAGCCTCTGCTGTTAAGCGCTATCAGAAAAAAATATCACGTGCTGTCGTTGCTAAAGATAAAGATAAGCAAAGGTAAATGATTTATATTAGTATTATATATTACTTTATAGAGTAGCAGCCTGTGACCACATCAGCGATTAAAGAAAAAATTCAAGAAGACATGAAAGAAGCCATGCGTAGTCATGAGAAAGAGCGCTTGGCTGTGATTCGTCTGATATTAGCGGCGTTAAAGCAACGCGAAGTAGATGAGCGTATTACATTGACTGATGAGCATGTGCTTTCCATACTCGATAAGATGCTGAAACAGCGCCGTGAATCCATTACACAATATTCTGCAGGAAATCGCCCTGATCTCGTGCAACAAGAAGAAAAAGAAATAAGCATTATTCAACATTATTTACCTGAGCCATTATCCAACGCAGAGATTGACCTATTGATTGATGCCGCTATTAAAGAGACCAACGCGCTGTCTTTGCGCGATATGGGAAAAGTGATGGGAATTGTGAAGCCTAAAGTACAAGGACGTGCAGACATGGCGAATGTGAGTGTTAAAATCAAAGAACGTTTGCCTGCTGCCTAACTATAAACTAGATATACAGAGGCTATATGAGCGCTGAGCGCATACCTCGCGAGTTTATTCAACGATTACTTACCCATATTGAGCTTGTAGATCTAGTGGATAGTCGCGTGTCTTTGCGTAAAAAATCCAGCAATAATTATTTTGCTTGTTGTCCCTTTCACAGCGAGAAATCCGCTTCTTTTTCAGTGAGTCAAAACAAACAGTTTTATTATTGCTTTGGCTGCGGCGCACATGGCAATGCGATTGATTTTTTAATGCAATATGATCGTTTGTCATTTCCCGAAGCGATTGAATCCCTCGCAAAACAAGCGGGTATGGAAATACCCAAGCAATCTTCTGCTGCTATTCCCAATACAATAATAAGCAATACCATTTATGAAATATTGGCGCAGATTGCTCAATTTTATCAAGCTGAATTACGTAAATCCGATATAACGATTCAGTATTTAAAAAATCGTGGTATTTCAGGTGTCATCGCACGCGATTTTTGTATAGGTTTTGCCCCGCCAGGCTGGGATCACGTATTACAAACTTTTGGTAAAACGGCAGCGCTCAAACAACAATTATTAGACGCGGGCATGCTCATCAAGAAAAAAGAAGGGGGGTGTTATGATCGCTTCCGTGAACGCATTATGTTTCCTATTCACGACCGCCGTGGCAGGGTTGTTGGGTTTGGTGGCCGTATCCTTAATACAGGTGAGCCAAAATATCTGAATTCGCCTGAAACAACTGTTTTCCAAAAAGGTCATGAACTTTATGGTCTTTATCAAGCATTGAGAGCCAATCGACAATTGCAACGCGCTGTGATTGTTGAAGGTTATATGGATGCGATTGCACTTTTTCAGCATGATATTACGTATGCTGTTGCGACATTAGGAACAGCAACGACAGCACATCATTTACAATGTTTATTTCGTTACACCTCCGATATCATTTTTTGCTTTGATGGCGATCAAGCGGGGCGCACAGCTGCGTGGCGTGCTTTATTGGTGACTTTGCCGATTATACGTGATGATTCCTCCATACGTTTTATGTTTTTACCTGAAGGCGAAGATCCTGATACGATGGTTCGCAAAGAAGGTAAAAACGGGTTTGAACAACGTATACAAACGGCTATGACTTTGTCGAGTTTCTTTTTTCAATCAATGAGTGAGCAATCTGACGTGAGCAGTATAGATGGCCGAGCGCGTTTTGCAAACCAGGCAAGCGAATACCTTAATCAGCTACCTACAGGCACTTTTCAACAAATGATGTTCGAAGAATTGGCTAAAAAAGCTCGGATTGAGGTAACGCAATTAAAGCAACCGAAGCAAATCAATTATAAAAAAACAGATTATAAAAAAACGAATAGTAAGAGCCAAAAAGCGCGTTCGCCTTCTGCCTTACGCCTGGCAATTACTTTACTTATACAAGACCCCCCATTAGCCACAGACCTGTCTCTACCCCTACCTTCGTTATCATTACCAGGAATAGGGTTATTTATAGAGCTGATTGAGACTATTAAAGCCTACTCACCCCCTAATACGGGCGTGCTGTTAGAATATTGGAGAGATCGAAAAGAAAGAAAGTTGCTTGAAAAACTGGCTCAAACAGAACATACCGTTCCGACCGCGGGTATTAAAAATGAATTTTTAGGCGCAATAGAGCAATTAAAGAAGCTGGCTCATACGCAGAAAATCGAGCATTTATTAGCAAAAGGAAGCCAAAACAGCTTATCTTTTGAGGAAAAAAAGTATTTGCATGAGTTGATTCACAATAGAGAATAAATTTTGTAGACTGGTCTAGTTCAAAACGGAAACAATATGTATAATGAGTTATTTGTTTTATATGCTGAATGAATAGGGTTAATAATATGGCTAATATCGCTAAAGATCAGAAACAACGAGCTCGCTCTAAAGATCAACTCAAACAGCAAATTAAAAATCAGGGGCTGCGGTCTAAAGGTCGCACGAAGCAACCCTCGAAAAACCACGAGGAAAGCCCTAAAGATCATATTAAGCAACAAGTTAAAGCGCAGAAACAGCAGTCTAAAGATAAAACGCTAGAGCTGAAAAAGCAAAAACAACCCGCTAAACACCAAGAGCAACGGTCTAAAGATCAGGTTAAGCAACCACTTAAAGAGCCAAAACAGCAGTCTAAAGATCAAACGCAAGAGGTAAAAGAGCAAAAACAGCAAGTTAAAGATCAAGAGCAGCAAAGGTCACGCTTAAAAGATCTTATCATCCGTGGCAAAGAACAGGGTTATTTGACTTATGCTGAAGTGAATGATCATTTGCCTGCAGATATTGCTGACCCCGAACAGATTGAAGAAATTATCGGGATGATCAATGAAATGGGCATCCGCGTTGCGGAAGTAGCACCTGAAGCGGAAGAATTATTATTAGCAGACAATGAAGCGGCAACCGATGAAGTCGCGGAAGAAGAAGTCGCAAGTGCGCTGGCCGCAGTAGACAGTGAATTTGGCCGTACAACGGACCCTGTCCGCATGTACATGCGCGAAATGGGGAGTGTGGAGTTACTTTCTCGCGAGGGCGAAATTGCTATTGCAAAACGCATTGAAGCAGGCATGCATCAAATGCTCAGCACAATGGCTAATCAACCACAAATGATTGCTGAAGTACTTGCTGATTATGCGAATGTTGAAAAAGGCGAAATTCGTTTAAGCGATATTATCTCTGGCTATAATGAGCCTATTGTCGTCTTTACAGAAGAAGAAGCCATTATCGACAAAGACAAGGTGACGACTGTGGTCGCCTCAGAAGAGGAAGAGGATGAAACAGAAGCAAGTAGTGAATTTCTTGAAGAAGAAACAGGCCCTGATCCAGAAATGGCTAAAGTCCGGTTTGCTGAATTACGCGAACTCTATAATGAAACAATCGCGGCTGAAAAAGAGCATGGCACGCAAAGTAAAAAATGGCTTAAAAAACGTGAAGCATTGGCTAAATGTTTCATGGATATTAAGCTTGCCTCACGCCAATTCAATAAACTCTCTAAAAAAATGCGTGGTTTACTCGTAGAAATTCGCACTCAAGAACGCCATATCATGAATCTTGCCGTGAATAAAGCACGCGTGCCTCGCAAAGTTTTTATCAATTCATTTGTCAATAATGAAACTAACCTTAACTGGATATCTCAGCATAAAGGAAAAAGCTATAGCGATGACCTTGCTACATTTGCTGCTGAAATCTCACGAGCTCAAAATAAATTAATCTCGATGCAAGATTTAATGAAAATGTCGATTGGCGATATAAAAGAAGTGAATCGCCGTATGTCGATTGGCGAAGCAAAAGCACGTCGTGCTAAAAAAGAAATGGTAGAGGCTAACTTGCGTTTGGTTATTTCAATTGCAAAAAAATACACAAATCGTGGATTACAATTTTTAGATTTAATTCAGGAAGGTAATATTGGTTTGATGAAAGCGGTTGATAAATTTGAATATCAACGTGGGTATAAGTTCTCGACTTATGCTACCTGGTGGATTCGTCAAGCAATCACGCGCTCCATTGCTGACCAGGCGCGTACTATTCGTATTCCAGTCCACATGATTGAGACGATTAATAAATTAAATCGTATTTCCCGACAAATTTTGCAAGAAACGGGTTTAGAGCCTACACCAGAAGAGCTAAGCAAACGTATGGACTTGCCAGAAGACAAGATTCGTAAAGTATTAAAAATTGCTAAAGAGCCTATCTCAATGGAAACGCCTATTGGGGATGGCGATGATGATTCACATTTAGGTGACTTTATCAAAGACGAGGGTACTATATTACCTTTGACAGCAGCAACCAATGTAGGTTTATCAGAGGCCACACAAAAAATGTTAAGTGCGCTGACGCCCCGTGAAGCAAAAGTATTACGTATGCGTTTTGGCATTAACATGAATACAGACCATACGTTAGAAGAGGTTGGCAAACAGTTTGATGTGACGCGGGAACGCATTCGTCAAATTGAAGCAAAAGCGTTACGTAAATTACGCCATCCTTCCAGGTCAGAGCAATTGCGAAGTTTCTTAGAAGAACAAGAGTGACAAATCATCTAAGCACTTGTATACTTTGGCACGCATCTGGGGAGCGGCAAATTGCTCCTCTCTCCATTTATCCCATACGGGCCCATAGCTCAGTTGGTTAGAGCAGGGGACTCATAATCCCTTGGTCCTAGG
>JBEPVM010000054.1:0-8878 GCA_041690995.1 Gammaproteobacteria bacterium
GTGGTTTCTTCAGAAACGCCTTTTATTTGCTTTAATAAATCTGGATATTTTTGATGTAATAAAGCTGTCAGATCACCACCATCATCCAATAATAAATTAGGATGCCAATTATCAGGCCCTGCGATGGATTGTTCTACACACCACCAGTATTCTTCTTCTGTTTCTCCTTTCCAGGCAAAAACAGGAATCTCCGCTTTTGCAATAGCCGCAGCCGCATGGTCTTGTGTCGAGAAAATATTGCAGGAAGACCAACGTATTTCGGCACCTAATGCAACGAGTGTTTCAATTAACACGGCTGTTTGTACTGTCATGTGTAAGCAACCTGCGATACGTGCGCCTTTTAAAGGCTTTTTATTTTTGTGGATATCACGTAATGCCATGAGTCCAGGCATTTCAGTTTCAGCAATACGAATTTCTTTGCGACCCCAGTCAGCAAGACTCATGTCTGCTACTTTATAGTCTGTACAATCTGCCATTAAAACATTCTCCATCATAATTTTGCTGCCTTACGTAAGTTCTCGGCTTGATCTGTTTTTTCCCAGCTTACATCAATATCTTCTCTTCCAAAATGCCCATAGCTCGCTGTCTGACGATAAAGAGGCTTGAGTAAATCCAGCATTTTGATAATACCGTAGGGACGTAAATCGAAATATTCTCGAATTAATTTAATAATTTCATGATCTGAAATTTTACCCGTATGAAAGGTATCAACGTAAATGGAAATGGGTTCAGCAACCCCTATCGCATAAGACACTTGAATTTCACAACGGTCGGCAATACCTGCTGCCACAATATTTTTAGCGACATAACGAGCGGCATACGCAGCAGAACGGTCTACCTTGGAAGGATCTTTACCTGAAAAACACCCACCCCCATGACGCGCCATGCCACCATACGTATCGACTATAATCTTTCTGCCTGTTAAACCACAATCTCCTAAAGGGCCACCAATCACAAAACGTCCTGTGGGATTCACATAAAATTTCGTCTCTTCATCTATCCATTCTTCTGGTAATGTTGGCTTAATGATTTCTTCAATCACTGCTTCTACTAAATTAGACTGGGCTATATCAGGATGGTGCTGTGTTGACAAAACAACGGCTTGAATAGCGATAGGTTCACCGTTGATATAACGAAAAGTAATCTGGCTTTTCGCATCGGGGCGTAACCAGGGTAAAACTTTTTCTTTTCGCAGTTTTGCTTGCCGTTTTACTAATTCATGTGCATAAAAAATGGGGGCAGGCATCAGAACTGTTGTTTCATTAGAGGCGTAACCAAACATGAGGCCCTGATCACCCGCGCCTTGGTCTTCGCTCATTTGCCGATCAACACCTTGTGCAATATCAGGTGATTGCTTGCCAATCGCCGACATCACAGCGCAAGACTCCCAATCAAAACCCATTTCTGAGCTACTGTAACCTATATCGCGCACAACATTACGCACAATTTGTTCTATATCAACCCAGGCAGAGGTAGTCACTTCACCCCCTACTAACACCATCCCTGTTTTAACTAATGTTTCACAAGCAACGCGCGCGCCTCGATCCTGGCTTAGCATTGCATCTAAAATAGCATCTGAAATCTGGTCTGCTATTTTATCGGGATGTCCTTCAGAAACTGACTCGGAGGTAAATAAAAAATCTTTTTCCATAACTTCCACCCATCCAATAATTGAGGTGAGCATCATACGCATTTTTCTGATAAGATTCACCGTATTTTTAATATCAATTATTTTAGGGGTAGAAAATGCTCTCAAAGCGCGAACTTGCTAATGCGATTCGTATGTTAAGCGTTGATGCGGTACAAAAAGCCAATTCAGGTCATCCGGGAATGCCCATGGGGATGGCTGATATTGCTGAAGTATTGTGGAATGATTTTCTTCAGCATAATCCTGCTAATCCGCATTGGTTAAATCGCGATCGTTTTATAGTCTCTAACGGCCATGGCTGCATGTTGCTTTATGCGCTTTTGCATTTGACGGGTTATGACTTAACAATTGATGATATTAAACAATTTCGTCAATTGCATTCCAAAACACCTGGCCATCCTGAATTTGGCGATACACCGGGTGTCGAAACAACCACAGGACCTTTAGGCCAAGGGTTAGCGAATGCAGTAGGCATGGCAATTGCTGAAAAACATTTAGCGTCTCAATTTAATCGTGAAGGTTTCCCGCTCATCAATCACTTTACGTATGCATTCGTAGGTGATGGTTGCCTCATGGAAGGGATTTCACATGAAGTCTGCTCCCTGGCAGGCACGCTGGGTTTAGGTAAATTAATCGTATTTTATGATGATAATGCTATCTCTATTGATGGTGATGTGGATGGCTGGTTTACAGATAGTACACCTTTGCGTTTTGAAAGTTATGACTGGCATGTGGTACCTGCTATAGACGGCCATGATAGCGATGCTATTCGTAGAGCGATTATTGCAGCACAAGCCGTCACTGATAAACCCAGTATTATTTGTTGTAAAACAACGATTGGTTATGGTGCGCCAACACTGGCAGGCACTGCACAAACACACGGTGCAGCACTCGGCGATATAGAAATCGTTGCGACACGAAAAAATCTTAACTGGCCATACCCTGCGTTTGTTATTCCAGATGAAATTTATCAAGCATGGAATGCGCATACGAAAGGCAGCCAACGAGAACAAGCCTGGCAACAATTATTTACCGCTTATCAAAAAACCTATCCTGAGATAGCCCATGAATTAATGCGACGCATAGAAAAACGTTTGCCAGAAAATTGGCTCACCGAGGTAAATACATTACTCGATGAAATGAATCAAAAAAAAGAAACGATGGCCACACGCAAAGCATCGCAAGTTTGTTTAAATCATTTTTCTAAAATATTACCTGAATTATTAGGCGGCTCAGCCGATTTAACAGAATCTAATTTAACACATTGGAAAGGCGCACGCGTTTTTTCTAAAGCAACACCTGAAGGACAATATATTCATTATGGTGTGCGCGAGTTTGGGATGTCAGCTATTATGAATGGAATCGCTTTATATGGTGGGTTGATTCCTTACGGCGGTACATTTTTAACTTTTTCAGATTATGCCCGTAATGCAGTACGTCTTGCAGCGCTCATGCGGCAGAGAGTCATTTTTATTTATACACATGATTCCATTGGATTAGGTGAAGACGGCCCGACACATCAAGCTGTGGAGCATGCAGCAAGTTTGCGTCTCATTCCAAATCTTGTCGTCTGGCGACCTTGTGATACAGTAGAATCGGCTGTTGCCTGGCAAAAAGCCATTGAACACAGTGGCCCTTCTTGTTTGCTGTTCACTCGCCAAAATGTTCCCTATATAGAACGTAACACTAAAGCACTTGCAGATATTGCACGGGGGGGGTATGTGTTAATTGATTGCAATGACCTACCCGAAGTGATTATGATTGCGACTGGCTCGGAAGTGGCTCTTGCTGTGGCTGCTGCAAAACAGTTGATGGAAGCAGGTACGCAAGTGCGCGTGGTCTCCATGCCATCAACCACGGTATTTTTGGCACAAGAGAGTGGATATCAAGAGAAAGTATTGCCTAAACGTGTCACGGCACGCATAGCCATTGAAGCAGGTGTCAGCGCTTTTTGGTATCAATTTGTCGGTTGCAATGGAAGAGTGATAGGCATTGATCGTTTTGGTGCGTCCGCCCCTGCCAAGGATGTTTTTAAAGAATATGGTTTTACCATTGAACATATCATAGCAGTCGCCCAAGAAATATTATTATCGACAGAAAAAGTGTAGGAGGAAATGAAATCATGATTCGTGTTGCAATTAATGGCTATGGCCGCATTGGCCGCAATATTTTACGTGCGCATTATGAAGGGAAGCATCATCCCGAAATCCAGATTGTTGCAATCAATGATTTAGGTGATATTAATACCACTGCACATTTAACTCGTTATGATTCCACACATGGAAAATTTCCGGGTGAAGTGGTCGTCTCAGGCCAGAATATGATTGTTAACGGTGACAAAATTTCCCTGGTTGCAGATCGCGATCCTCGGAATTTACCTTGGAAAGAATTAGATATTGACATTGTTTTTGAATGTACAGGATCTTTTACTACGAAAGAAAAAGCCATAGCGCATCTGGAAGGCGGCGCAAAAAAAGTATTAATTTCAGCACCCGCAACGAATGTCGATGCAACTATTGTCTATGGCGTGAATCATACAACATTAAAAGCCAGTCACACTATTGTCTCGAATGCTTCTTGCACGACTAATTGCTTAGCACCTCTCGTAAAAATACTGCACGAAGGCGTTGGTATTGAAAAAGGTTTAATGAATACTATTCATTCTTATACGAATGACCAGGCATTACTTGATACAACTCATCAGGATTTACGCCGATCAAGAGCCGCCGCACATTCTATGATTCCGACAAAAACAGGCGCCGCCGCAGCTGTCGGTCTTGTCGTACCTGAACTCAATGGTAAATTAGATGGGTTTGCTATTCGAGTTCCTACGATTAATGTATCCGTTGTTGATTTAACATTCGTTGCTAAACGCAACACAACAGTGGATGAAATCAACCAACTTGCCAAGGCAGCAGCATCAGAAGGTTCACTTCGTGGTATTTTTGAAATCAATGAACAACCGCTGGTCTCTGTTGATTTTAATCATAACCCGGCTTCCTCTATTTTTGATGTGACTTGTACGAAAGTAATCGAAAATAACTTGGTGAAAGTACTCGCCTGGTATGATAACGAATGGGGCTTTTCTAACCGTATGTTGGATGTAGCTGTTGCATTGATGGCAGCAAAATAATTTAAAAATCAAATAGTTATCCTATTTACTAATTATAATTAGTAAAAAAGACTGTTATTACTAATTATAGTTAGTGTATAGGTCACGTATTTCGCTGACAAAAACTGGCCTAACGTACTTAAGCATTGCTTTCGAGCTGGATTGCTTCGCTTCGCTCGCAATGACACCGTGAACGGTTACAATATAAAAGGACACTATGAGTATTCCAATATCAGACGCTGTAAACGGTTCCATGAACTTATGAAAAAATTCAACCTATTCGACAAGAAGATATTTCGTGTCCTTCATAAAGATGAATATCATCATCTTTAGATGAACACGCACGATCAGCCAGGAACTTATCATATTTTTGTTGAAGCAGTCTTTCGCTGTTTCCATACATTAAAAAATTCTGGCTCATTGTCACAAGCTTACAACGCTTTATATTATTCTCATCGTTGGGATCATTATCACCTATATTTTTTTCTAACTGTAGATAAACCCGTGTTAAAAATTCTGTAATCTCTTTTTTAAATTCCTGATTTTCTACTAACTGGGTAATCGGCTCTGCGCAGCAAGGACACAGAATAACATTCATTTTATTTTGCTCTGTTTGTGGATCATCCCATCGCTGCCTATCACACCATGCTTCTATTACGGTACGTTCATAATTATGAGCACACGATTCATTTTTCACGGGATCAAACATCATCAGTTGGGTCATCGAGCAAGTATAATCATCAAAATTCTCTGGCAAATTAATATCAAGTCGCCTATTCTTGAAAAGAATATTTTCGTGGATATTTTCATCTATTCCCTGCTCATACCCTGTGACATCAACTGCCTGAGCATAACCCACAATAATCTCAGATAGGCCTCTCGGGAAATCCTCAGGTAAGCTTTCCAAAATAAGATGACTAGAATCCTGCTTTTCTTTTTTTCTCTTATTACAGTGTTCTTTTTCTTCAATAAAAGGTATCTGCGCTAACCATAATACTGGACTAATAACAACAGTCACTGCCCAGGATACAAGCGAAGTTCCTATCGTTAGAATAGAGCTAACTATCCTTAAGCTTGTTTTGAGAATAAAGTACTTTGGAGAATAAAATTCGGCTATTTTAATTAACGCGGGTAATATAAAAAGATAATCTAACAAACCGAGCGTAGGATTCGTAGGGTTGTCAAAATAATCACCTGCTAACACCTCCCTACAGCAATCAAACCAATCGGAGTTTTCATAGATTTTTCTGAAAGGATTATAGAACATGTAGCCCTCTGTAAAAGGTAATTAGACCAAAAGATTATACAATAAATGTCAATAATTGTACAGTAAATACCAATTATAAACAACAAGAAGCTTGGGTTTCCAATGCTTTAATCTAGTTCTGTCTCTCTATCATATTGAAATATAAGGCAATATTATAAAAATTATGACGTCTATTATTTAAATGCGATTTTATTGAGATAGGAACAATTAATTTTCCTTAAGCTAAATATTTCTAACTCTTTGAGAAGTGATATTCGCGCAGCAATGACTAAATACCGTGATAAGAGATGAAGAAAAAGAAGGTGTATGTTTATGTAATAATTTATTTTCTTTTTTTTAAATTTAAGCAATACTGACCTTAAATTTATAGTGATACTCATTAAAAAGGATAATATGAACATTCCAATATCAGACACCATGGCAGTAATACGCAAATTCGCTCCTGATTTTTCGGCTAAAGTAGGTATTATTTTAGGATCAGGTCTAGGCGCTATCGCAGAACAATTAACACATCCTATTACGATTCCTTATCAAGCTATCCCGGGTATGGATGCGAGCCATGTCGCGGGGCATGCCTCTTTATTAGTACTGGGTTATTTAGAAGGCGTACCCATTGTTTGCCTGAAAGGTCGTCTGCATCTTTATGAAGGTGCGAGTTTTGCCTCTATCAACACACTTGTTCATATTGTACGTCAATTGGGCGCTAGCAAATTGATTATAACAGGTGCGGCAGGGTCATTGCATCCAGACATGAATCCTGGCGACATCATGGTCATTAATGATCACATTAATTTTCAACCTGGAAACCCTCTCGTTGGTCCAAATGATGAATCTGTTGGGCCGCGTTTTGTGAGTTTAGAAAATGCGTATGACGATGAACTCAGAGAAGTATTCTTAAAAATTGCTCAGCCATTTAATATCCCTATAAAACAAGGGGTTTATCTTTCTTTATTGGGTCCTTCATTTGAAACGCCTGCAGAAATTCGCGCTTATCGTTTGCTGGGCGCAGATGCAGTAGGAATGTCTGTGGTACCTGAAGTAATTATTGCTCGTCATTGTGGTTTGCATGTCACAGGATTAGCGGCTATTACTAATTTTGCAGTAGGTTTAAATCCTGAAAAAGTCACGCATGAAGGCACTTTACATTATGCTGAAATTGCGGCGCGCTATCTCATGAAATTAATTCCTGCGTTTGTGAAGGAAATTGGTCGTGACGCATGAGCCTGGTCAAGCAGGTCAAGCACGTGCTTTTATTATTTTAATGGATTCATTTGGTATTGGTGCCTCGCTCGATGCTGTCAAATATGGTGATGCAGGCGCTGATACATTGCGTCATATTGCAGCACACTGTGCGGCAGGCCATGCAAACAAAGGAAATATACGTCATGGTTCACTGCATATACCGAATCTCATTCGTTTAGGATTAAATGGCGCTGCTGAAATTAGCACAGGAGAACCGATACCCGATTTCACAACGCCTTCTATCATCGAAGGTGCTTATGGCTGTGCTGTCGAGATGAGTTTAGGAAAAGATACGCCAAGCGGACATTGGGAAATTGCAGGTGTGCCTGCTTTATTTGATTGGGGTTATTTCCCGCCAGAGTATCCTAGTTTTCCTGACGAACTCATTAATACATTTATTAAACGTGGTGAATTATCGGGTATTTTAGGCAATAAACACGCGTCAGGTACGGAAATTATAAAAGAACTCGGTGAAGAACATCAAAAAACAGGAAAACCCATTGTATATACCTCGGGTGATAGTGTTTTTCAAATTGCAGCTCATGAAACCAGTTTTGGTCTTGAACGTCTTTATGATCTTTGTGTGCTCGCACGTCAATTGGTTGATGAATATCACGTTGGCCGAGTCATCGCGAGACCTTTTTTAGGCGCGCCAGACCATTATTACCGCACAGGGAATCGTTGTGATTATGCTGTGCCACCCCCTGAACAAACTTTATTAGATAAATTAGTGCAAGCTGATCGAGAAGTGATTTCAATCGGCAAGGTATCAGATATTTACGCACACCGTGGTATCACAAAAACCGTGAAAGCCGATGGTAATATGGCATTATTTAATTCATTTTTAGAAGAAGTAAAAATAGCCCCTCCTGGCAGTTTAGTTTTTTTAAATTTGGTTGATTTTGATATGCTCTATGGCCATCGCCGTGATGTGGTAGGTTACGCAAAAGCGCTTGAAGAATTTGATGCTCGCCTTCCTGAATTAATAAACCTTATGCGCCCAGATGATTTAGCGATCATTACAGCTGATCATGGTTGTGACCCTACTTGGCCTGGCTCAGATCACACGCGTGAACACATTCCTATTCTTGCGTTTGGTGCAAATGTCAAAGCAGGGCCGATAGGAAAACGCGAAACGTTTGCGGATATAGGGCAAACGATAGCGAAACAGTTGGGAATTCTGCCATTGAAATATGGGACAAGTTTTTTGTAACTCAATGCAAGATCAATATGTTTAAGCAAGCCCTGCCCGAATCGTCAGGGTAATCGCACTCAGCTTTTTCTTTTTAGCCAGAGGAGTAAGCAACTCTACAGGGTTAAAGAGGCATGTATGGACTCTGCCCCGTCATTGCGAGGCCGCGAAGCGCTTGGCCGAAGCAATCCAGCTTTTATATTTTTTGAAATTTAAATCAGAGAGGGTGTTAGGGAAAAATATCCAGGCGTCTCTTACCCCACCGGTCGTGAGTGATAGGATACGATACGTTATTTTAAAAAAGAGTTTAAAAGCTGGATTGCTTCGGCCAACCGCTTCGCGGCCTCCCAATGACGGGGCGGGGGTCAAATAATAGTATGGACCCTGCCATCTTTAACAAGGCTTCAAAATGAGCCA
>JBEPVM010000055.1:0-8573 GCA_041690995.1 Gammaproteobacteria bacterium
CAATCAATAGGATGGTTTTTACCCAAGCATTATACTTATGTTGGAACGAGCGAAGCAGGCGCAACTGGTTTTGTCCGGCTTTAATAAAGCTCAACCACGAGCCACGCCAAACATTTTTTATTAATTTAATTTAATGTGTGAGAAAGCTTCTTGCCATATTTTCAAAAATATCTCTATTTTTTTAATGTGTTACATGTTCCCAACCCATTTTACCTGCAATTTTAATATTCAATATTAAAATTACTTGATATTAACCGTAATTAAATAATATCATAGTGATATCAGGGTATTAGGATAACGAAACGTGGTGTACACTAGACGAGTAGCTGAGGCAACCTTAAAACGATATTTAAAAGCTTTTCCTGTGGTAGGTCTGACAGGACCCAGGCAGTCAGGAAAATCCACCCTATTACGCCATCTTCTGCCTGATTATTCCTATGTTACCTTTGATGACTCGAAGCATGTCTTGTCATTCACGGATGATCCAGAGGGGTTTATCAAGCAATATACTGGGCGTGTTATTTTCGATGAAGTGCAGTATGTTCCAGAAATTTTTAACTATATAAAAATTCAAGTAGATCTTAACCGTTCTTGTTATGGGAATTTTGTGTTAACAGGGTCTAGCCAATTTAAATTTTTGCAACATGCAACGGAGTCTTTAGCAGGAAGAATAGGCTTAATGTCCTTGCTGCCATTTCAATATGTTGAAGTGCCGAAATTTTTGGCCTTAGAATCTATTTTTCGCGGTGCTTACCCTGAGCTAGTCACGCGCAATTATTATGAATCTGAACTTTGGTATGCGTCTTATCTTGAAACCTATCTTAGTAAGGATGTGCGTGCCTTGTCGAATATTGGCGATATGCGCGATTTCAGACGGTTTTTACAATTGTTAGCGGCACAAGCCACGCAGCTTTTAGATTTTTCTTCTTATGCAAAGGACCTGGGTGTTTCAGTGCCCACTATTAAACGATGGTTATCTATTTTAGAAGCTTCTTATATTATTTTTATTGTTCCGCCTTTTTATGAAAATTATGGTAAACGTATTGTAAAGAGTCCAAAAGTTTATTTTTATGATACAGGATTAATATCCTATTTCACGGGCATTACGACCTATGAGCAATTCAATCACGGCCCTTTGGCAGGTAGTTTATTTGAAAATTATGTGGTGAGTGAAATCGTAAAAAAAGAATTACATCAAGCCACGCTTGGTAATGTTTATTATTTTCGTACTCAAGACAAAGTGGAAATTGATCTTATTGTCGACCGTAAAACGTCAAAGGATTTTATTGAAGTAAAAAAATCAGCAACTTTCCACCCTAAAATGGTACATTCTTTGAAAACCTATACTGCACCAGGATGCCAAAGCATTTTACTTTATCTTGGCGAAAAACACGTCCATCGCGGGGTGAAGGTTATGCCTTATTCAGATTATTTATTCTAAATTCTGGTGGGGCTGGGCAATAGTGCGTTTTATCAGGTTCTGATAGTCCTCCTATTGAGGTAGAATGCTACGAACCTAAGTGATTATATTTTAAAATCAGGTGGGAAATGAAAAATCCTTATTTTGATTTGATTGGTACTGTTTGGCGATATGGCGCACCCTGGCGGGGAGCTATTATTGTGTATTACTTTGCATTCATCCTGGCGCAAGCAGCTCTAGGAGTCATCCCCTATACGGTGGGCCGTACGGTTGATGTGTTACAACACTTTAAACCTGATCGGCTGTCTCACGTGATATTCTGGTTGGGGATTGGCATTGCTGCAGAGTTGATGTTTTGGGTATTTCATGGGCCTGCGCGTGTCGCGGAACGTCGAGTTGCGCTTAAGCTTCAGCAAACGTATCGGCTCAATTTGTATGAGAAATTGTCGCGTTTACCTCTGACTTGGCACCAGGATCATCATTCTGGCAATATTATTACGCGTCTCAATCGTGCGTCCACAGCGCTCCGCCTATTTGCGGAAAGCCAATTTATTTATATTCAAACGATCGTCAAATTTTTAGTCTCTATCGGATTTTTATTGTGGCTTTCCGTGCCTGTAGGTTTGCTGAGTATAGTAGCCTCTGTGGCCATAACATATATTATTCTTTTATTCGACCGCAAACTGATCCCACTTTATCATGCAGAAAATGAAGTGGATAATTATACTGGCGCAGGGTTATTTGATTATATCAGCAATATGACGACTGTCTTGACACTGCGCCTCGGCGATTTAACACGCAAAAATTTATCTCATCGTATGAAAGCCATGTGGCCATTTTTTCGAAAAGAAGTTGTTCTAAACGAAACAAAATGGTTCACGATGATGATCTTACTGTCCATCGTGCAGGCCATACTTTTAATTGGCTACATCGTACATACACTGCACGCGACAGGAACTATTATGATAGGTTTAGTCGTGATGATCTTTCGCTACCAGTGGGATCTGAACACAGTGTTCCTGGATATTAGTATGCACTATAGCGAACTGGTGCGTATGGATGCGGACATTAAAGGCATGCAACCTATTGTAGATGACATTAAAAAATTCGCACATTTACCGCAAGGCGCCTCCAAAGCGAAACAGTGGCATACGCTTCAGATTGCAGAACTCTCTTTTCATCATTCAAGAACATCCGAGCAAGGTCATATTATTAATGGAATTAATTTTACTGTAAAGCGCGGCGAAAAAATTGCATTGATTGGCGAAAGCGGTGGCGGCAAGAGCACATTATTAAATCTTCTTTCCGGGCTTTATACACCTTCTCATGTACAGCTCATTATTGATGATGGCGTACCCTTTGATTCATTGGAACCACTGCAGGTAATTACAACATTAATTCCGCAAGACCCTGAAATTTTTGAAAATACGATAGCCTTTAATATTACAATGGACTTATCTACAACATCTGAGGATATGCAGAATGCCGCTAAACTCGCAGGATTTTTATCCGTTTTAAGTGCTTTGCCCTCAGGGTTTAAGACAGATATTCGTGAAAAAGGGCTTAATTTTTCAGTGGGACAAAAGCAACGGTTAGCATTAGCGCGTGGATTGTTCGCTGCCCGTTTTAGTTCACTTATCTTAATGGATGAGCCCACTTCCAGCGTTGATTTACCCACAGAAAAAGAAATTCTTTCAGGCGTCATTCATGCATTTCCAGAGGCAGCGATGATCGTTTCATTACATCGGCTGCATCTCTTGCCACAGTTTGATTCTGTTATCATGCTAAGGCAGGGGAAAATTGCTGCAAGTGGTTCTACTACTGAGTTGCTGCGTAATCCAGGCCCAGTACGTGATCTGTGGGCGGCATACGGTCAAAGCCAATAGGATTTTTTTCATGATGGATGCGATATCATCAAGCTATATTTATCTGCTGACAATAAAATTTTGATGTCATTAATACGGACGATGGTATTATACCTTTTATGATTTATTCCTAAAAACCCGCTAAGCTCCTGTCATTCCCGCGAAGGCGAAAACCTATTGCTCTCTACTCCAAAACTTATCCTCATAAAATAATCTTCATATTTTTTAATTTTTTCAGGAAAAATAATGACTGTACCCAAAATACATATTACAAAAGCGCACGACCATTTTTTTCGCATGGCGATGTCAGACAAACGCGTGGCGCGAGAATTTTTTGAAGCGCATTTGCCAGAAGAGATACGAAATGTTGTTGATCTCGATTGTCTTGAATTACAGTCAGGTTCTTACATTGATGATATGCGCCAGGAATCCATTGCGGATATGCTTTTTAAAACTATTATCAAAGAACAAGAAGCGCTTCTTTATTTAATAGTAGATCATCAAAGCCGCCCAGATAAGCTCATGCCTTTTCGTATTTTAAAATACAGTTGCAATATTATAGATCAGCATTTGAAAGATACGGCTAATAAATCTATTCCCTTAATAGTACCATTGGTAGTTTATCATGGTAAAAAACCATGGGTTTTTTCAACGAATATTAATGATCTTGTGGATGCGCCTAAAGAATTAGTAGAGACTTATTTTTTAAAGCCCTTTAGGCTGATTGATCTTCACCGCATTGAAGACGCTGTGATCAAGCAAAATACGTGGGCAGGGGTAGTCGAGTTGACATTAAAGCATATTTTTGCAAAAGACATTTTGCCGTATCTGTATGATATAGTTGGATTATTACAGGTAATAGAACAATGTAACGCCAAAAATTTTATTGAAACAGTATTTACCTATATCATAGATCGAGGCAAAATAAGTGACAATAAAGCATTTTTTGAATTAGTAAGAGAGACATTTTCTAATGAGACAGGAGAAGACATTATGACGATGACAATAGCAGAATCTTTAAGAGCGGAAGGTAGAGCAGAAGGAAAAGCAGAAGGAAAAGCAGAAGGCAGAGAACAGGAGGCGATAAGAGTAGCGCTTGATATGCTGGAAGAAGGGTTCGATAAAGAAATAATTGCCAAGTTGACACGGTTAACTAAAGAGAAAATTAATTCTCTTTTAAAATCTGAAGTACATTAGGGTCTATTTAATATTTTAGATAGCTTTTTTTCAACAATAGAGAAATGGAGCCAATAAAATGTTAGATTATATCGGTTTGGATGGAGGGGAAGCCGAATTCATATTAACTCAAGTAGAGCTTATCTTTAGTTGAAGCATTGTATCCTATGCCATTGTAAAATTATTTCAAGCATATTTTTCTGATGCTATAAGTAATAATGATGATATTATACCTTTCATGATTTATTCCTAAAAACCCGCTAAGCCCCTGTCATTCCTGCGAAGGCTGGAACCCATTCTGCTATATCCCCGATTCTTGTTCTCCTAATAACTTCTACTTTAAATTTTTTCAGGAAAAATAATGACTGCACCCAAAATACATATTACAAAAGCGCACGACCATTTTTTTCGCATGGCGATGTCAGACAAACGCGTGGCGCGAGAATTTTTTGAAGCGCATTTGCCAGAAGAGATACGAAATGTTGTTGATCTCGATTGTCTTGAATTACAGTCAGGTTCTTACATTGATGATATGCGCCAGGAATCCATTGCGGATATGCTTTTTAAAACTATTATCAAAGAACAAGAAGCGCTTCTTTATTTAATAGTAGATCATCAAAGCCGCCCAGATAAGCTCATGCCTTTTCGTATTTTAAAATACAGTTGCAATATTATAGATCAGCATTTGAAAGATACGGCTAATAAATCTATTCCCTTAATAGTACCATTGGTAGTTTATCATGGTAAAAAACCATGGGTTTTTTCAACGAATATTAATGATCTTGTGGATGCGCCTAAAGAATTAGTAGAGACTTATTTTTTAAAGCCCTTTAGGCTGATTGATCTTCACCGCATTGAAGACGCTGTGATTAAACAAAATACGTGGGCAGGAGTGATGGGACTGACCTTAAAGCATATTTTTGCACAAGATATTTTGCCATATCTGTATGATATAGTTGGATTATTAAAGGTAATAAAACAATGTAACGCCAAAAATTTAATTGAAACAGTATTTACCTATATCATAGATCGAGGCAAAATAAGCGACAATAAAGTCTTTTTTGAATGGGTGAGAGAGACATTTTCTAATGAGACAGGAGAAGATAGTATGACGATGACGATAGCAGAATCTTTAAGAGCGGAAGGTAGAGCAGAAGGGAAAGCAGTAGGCAGAGAGCAAGAGGCTATAAGAGTAGCGCTTGGGATGTTGGAAGAGGGATTCGATAAAAAAATAATTGCTAGATTGACGGGGTTAACAGAGGAACAAATTAACTCTCTTTTAAAATCTAAAGTACATTAATGGAGTTTACTTTGACTGAACAGATGGAACATCGGCAAGATGCTTTACAGAAATGGCTAGTTGAGACTTGCGGCCTGGTAAAACCTATACTGCATGCCATGCGAAATGATGCGAGTTTTAGGCGTTATTTCCGAATACAGCAACCAGAAAATTCGTATGTTGCGATGGACGCGCCGCCCGAAAAAGAAAATTGCGTGCCTTATGTCGCAATTAGCCACGCGTTGCGTGCGCAGGGTTTATTAACGCCAGATATTATTGCAGAAGATGTCGCGCAGGGGTTTTTGTTGCTAACAGATTTTGGGGATGATTTGTTACTGCATCAATTAGAAATGTCTAATGCTAACTTATTATATACACAGGCACTGGATGCGTTAGCCATTTTGAAAGAGTGTTCTGATGTGCCAGCGTGGAAAATAAAATCTTTTTCAGCAGATTTTATGTACCAGGAATTAAAACTATTTCAAGAATGGTTTTTGCAAAATTATCTAGGTCTTGTTTTATCATCAAAAACAGAGAAAATGCTCGAAGATTTCTTTGAGTTTTTAGCAAACTTAGCCGCAAGCCAGCCCCAAGTTTTTATACATCGCGATTATCATTCTGCTAATTTAATGCTACTACCCAACAATAAAATTGGTATTTTAGATTTTCAAGATGCGTGTATTGGACCCGTAACTTATGATTTAGTTTCATTATTGCGTGATTGCTACATCGCATGGCCAGAAAAATTAGTCACAAAATTAGTATTACAGTATAGAGATCAATTAGATTTACAAGTGGATGATAGAGAATTTATGCGGTGGTTTGACCTGATGGGACTCCAGCGCCACTTGAAGGCATTATTCATATTTGCAAGAAAATACAAGCGTGATAATAATGCAAATTATCTGCAACATATCCCGCGTACTTTAAATTATATTATACAAGAAAGTCAGTTTTATCCAGAATGCCACGCATTTAATCGATGGCTGCAAGAGGTCATTATGCCATGCGTGGTATGATTTTAGCGGCGGGTCGAGGTGAGCGGATGGGAAATCTCACTGACGAAACACCTAAGCCATTGTTGCGAGCAGATAATAAGTATTTAATCGAATATGCGATTGCATCTCTCATAAAAGCAGGTGTGCGAGAAATAGTAATTAATATTAGCTATCAGCGAGAAAAAATTAAATCTGCATTGGGTGATGGTACTCGTTATGGCGTGTCAATTCAGTATTCTGAAGAAGAAGAGCGGCTTGAAACAGGGGGCGGTATTTTAAAAGCATTGCCGTATTTAGGTCATGAACCCTTTATTGTGGTCAGCAGTGATGTGATTACAAATTATGCTTTAGAAGATTTACCCAAAGAACCTGATGGATTAGCACATTTAGTATTAGTCGATAATCCAGTATTTCATTTGAAAGGTGATTTTTATTTAAATGGAAAATATATTTATGACAGTGACTCTCACTTAAACACATTTACGTTTGCCAATATTGGGATTTATCGCCCAGAATTATTTTCAGGGTATTCTGCCGAAAAAATAAAATTAGCGTCTATCTTAAAACCTGCAATTATTCAGCGACAAGTCACAGGCGAGCATTTTACAGGGCAGTGGCATAATATTGGTACGATGGAGCAATTGAATAGGCTTGTTTTGTAGTAACTGATTTAGAAGTTGATTTCTGCAAGGATTGATTTAAACTCTATTTTTATTTTCCCACCTTTATCTTTGCCATTCATGATCCGCGCCCGAGAGGATTTGAACCTCTGACCCTTGGTTTCGGAAACCAATACTCTATCCAACTGAGCTACGGGCGCAGTCCTGCCTAGACTAGAACACACAAATTAAAAAGCAAGTTTTTTATTTTTTAAAGGAAAGAATATGCCATTTTCTATTGTTTACAGCCGAGCGACTATCGGTATTAATGCGCCACTGATTGCGATTGAAGTACAGTTAGCGCGAGGGATGCAAAGATTATACATTGTCGGGTTACCTGAAACGGTTGTGAAAGAAAGTCAGCATCGCGTCCGTAGTGCATTTATCAATTCAAATTTTAAATTTCCAAGCGGGCGTGTGATTATTAATCTTGCGCCAGCTGATTTACCCAAAGAAGGAGGACGATTTGATTTGCCAATTGCTTTAGGGATTTTAGCAGCTTCAAAGCAAATCTCCGCTAAAAAATTGGCGGGTTATGAATTTGTAGGAGAATTAGCATTGTCAGGCGAGTTACGTCCACTGAAAGGGATATTGCCTATTGTGTTGGGTGCGCGTGATGCTGAACGTTGTTTAATTGTGCCGCGCGGAAATGCATCAGAAGCTGGATTGGTAAATCATGCCAACGTTTTTTTTGCAGATCATTTGCTAGAAGTCTGTAATTATCTACAAGAAAAATGCAGCTTAGAGCGTTGTACATTTATTTCCTTGCCCAGCCCAACTAACAGCAATTTAGATTTGGCAGAAGTGCGCGGTCAGCCTCATGCAAAACGCGCATTGGAAATTGCAGCGGCAGGTAAGCATAGCCTGTTATTGATGGGTCCGCCTGGCACAGGGAAAACGATGTTAGCGAGTCGTTTGCCAGGTATTCTTCCTGAATTGCCTGATCAACACGCCGTAGAAGTCGCAACCGTTTCCTCTGTCAGCAGTAATGGGTTTGACCTTGCTCAATGGAAAAAAGTACCGTTTCGCGCACCTCATCACACGAGTTCGGGTATTGCGCTTGTGGGAGGAGGGCGGCCACCTAAACCAGGCGAGATTTCATTAGCGCATCACGGCGTCTTTACTCCCACAACAATGTTTCAAATTTGTATTTTTTTCTTCCTTTTTCTTGCCTTT
>JBEPVM010000056.1:0-8416 GCA_041690995.1 Gammaproteobacteria bacterium
TCACGTACAGTTCTGAGAGCAGCGTTGGGGGAAGTTCCTAGCGCTGACTCACCTTTTTCTATGCTTGCTTCCACATACATTTCAGAATTAGATAGCCTATACCTAAAATTAGCGTACATTTCATTAAGGTAATCAATAGTTTTTCTTTCAGAGCCATAAATTAACTTATTGACTTCTCTGCCTATTTCTTCATAAAAATCAACAGGTTTCTGAGCAGAGATTTTTTTTATTCTATTTATGTCAGTCGTGATTGAATTAATCAAGTTATTAGCATTAGGATCAGCTTGTTTAATAGAGTTTTGTGTCTCCATTCTAATTAAATCGAATAGGTTATTTAAACTAACATCTCGTTTTTGGATATAATTTTCTTGTGCGTAGACAATAGATTGGTTTAACACATGAAGCTCTTTCTCTAATTTCTTAATTTTATTATTGATACTCACCTCTATTTCTTGTCGAAGATTGGTTATTTTGAGGTGATGATTCGATGATTTTTTTTCAATGAAAGCATTAATATTTTTCCAGTCACTTTCAGCTTTATTAGCCTCAATATAAATACTTGATTTGATATATTCAATGACTTTTGATGGAGTATCGAATGAATAATTAGCTACTTCATCAATGATAGTATTATCCTTTTCATGTCCTATGCCAGTAAAAACAGGGATGGCAGATATGCATATTTCTCTTGCTAAATTTTCATCCTCAAGCCAATGCAAATCCGAAGATGCACCTCCGCCACGAATTAAAACAAGAACATCTGCGTTAGGAACGTCAACGAATGCTCTTCTGAGAGCTTGTATAATAGATTCAGGCGCTTGTTTACTTTGAAAAGTAGCATCAAGATAAGTAAATTGACAAAGGTTAAATTCTTCTAATATCTTAGCACTTGCTTGAAAATCACCTAATCCAGCTGCATTTCTGGGGCTAATAACTACAACGTTTATAAAATCCTGAGGTTTTAATAATATTTTATTTTTATCAAAAATTCCTTCAGATTTTAATTTATCTCTAATGAAGTTTTTCCTGGCTATCACGTCACCTAAAGTATAATTTGGGTCAATATCCACTACCTGAATTTGTAATCCGTATGATGTATGTATTGAAGCTTTGACTTTTATTAAAATTTTTATTCCTTTGTCTAGCTTAGTCCTTGTGATTTTTTCAAATTCCTCTATTTTTATTAAATATTCCGGCCAGATTTTTGTTTGAGCGGAAGCTTTCTGTTTGCCTTCATCCATTTCAATGAGATCAATGATGTAGAAAGTTTGTTTATTACTTGTGTCTTTGATCGTAATACGATTTACTTCAGCGCACACCCAGGTTGTATCGGGAATAGATTTTTTTACAGCGTTATTAATCCGATTTAAAAACTCAGATAAGAAAATTCCTTGGGTAATACTATTATGCTTTTCAACTGATGGTTGAGGAGCTGCGGGGTGAATATGTTCTCTTATAATGTGGCTTGATAGCATTTTTGATAACCAATCAATTAGTCAGTTCACCTCCTGTATAATACTTCTGGTAGTCCATGGTTGATCAAGTATAAGTAACTTATTCTAATTGGATAAAAAGAAAATATCTAGCACTTGTTAAAATTGCAAACCAGTTCATTTGGCGGCACCCATTAAAATATAAAAAGGCGATGTTATCTATTCCTGTTTTTTTATTCCTCTATATATTTCTTTATAATCATTCGTACTCTAAACGCCCTGCGTCAAACCATCTTCAGTTAACTTATAAAGATAATAGATGTGATCTTCCCATTCTATTTTCCCTGTTTTGCCATGCGAAAACGAATTACCTATAATGAAATACAATCCATAATTCAAATTCAAATCCTACAGAATTTTACTCAAATTTCCTACAGACAAATATAATCCTCAGCGTAAAATTTAAAATCCTAACGCGGAGGTGCATCATGGAAAATAGATTCGATAAATTATTTTTTAAAAGTGATACGAGTTATAAGCGCGATTTGAGGAGTAAGATGAATTGGAGACGCTATGCGTGGGGTCTATTTTTTGGCGTAATCGCAGTAGGTCTTGTTCTGGCTGGAATTTTCTTTAGCACTGTTTTTGATTCTGTTGCCAGTGTTTTAGTTCTTGTTTTGCTTGCTGCGATGAGTGCAATGGAATGAGGCAGGGTGGGGCAGACTTTTTTTGCTATAATCCATAGTGCCTGTTTCAGCCTAAAAAGCAGAGCAGTAGAGAATATGACAATATAAACAGACGAAATTGTGAAAATGTTGATACCATCCATGCGTCTGGTAAACCAAAGGAAGGCTGCCACAATAGGCGCAATTAAGAAACGTATATTTTGCCTCTCGTAGTTCGCGATTTAGAATCTCCTTGACCCGTAAAATCTTATAAGTCTCTAAATTAGCTGTAGTAAAACTGATCTAACTAGCCCATAATCATGGGTTATTCCATCTTACTTTGTTACAATTTTGCTACACCCTACTTCAATTCTAGGAATACGATGCCAGAAAGTCTTATAAGATAAACAAGCTAAAATTTGGATTCTGTTAAATGGTAGCAAGATTAGATCCTACTTTAAAAGTCGTGCGATTTTGTAAAAACATCCTCGAGAATTTTAACGCGCTATGGACGTTTTTAGATAACGAGGATGTAGAACCGATCCATAATCATGCGGAAAGAAGTTTAAGACCGTTAGTCATTTGGCGAAAAAAATATTTTTGTACACGATCTGATTATGGGAGTGAATTTGTGGCTAGAAGTGCATCGATTATTACAACGTGTAAACTGAATGGAAAGAGTTCATTTGAATTTCTAACGACACTCATGAAAAATTACTTCGCTGGAAAACAAACATCAGCCCGCTTGCTTATGACATAGGGGCTGACCGATTACAGAATTTCTGTTACAAATTTACTACACTCTCAAGCGGCTTATAGACAAGAAGACAATATAATCTCTATAACTCATTGATTGCATTTGTTTTTTTATGGGCCGTGTTGGGATCGAACCAACGACCTATTGATTAAGAGTCCGAACGGGCATATTGAATTTACTTTAAAATCAACGCCTTACGATGAATTAGCTGTAACAAAACCGATCTAAATAGTTCATAATCAGGGGTAATTCCATCTTACTTTGCTACAATTTTGCTACACTATATTTCAATTCTACGAATACGCTGCAAGAGACTCTTATAAGATAAATAAGCCAAAATTTGGATTCTTTTAAATAGTCTGCTATAATTTATATGTCCGTTGTTGGCATGAGGTTTCGCATGAAAATCACCTTTAAAAAAAGCGTTACATATAAAGTATTAAAGCGAATCAATGCGCTTTCAGGAGATGTTATTTTGCGTTCAGATATTGCTAATATTGCTGCCCCTCGTCAAATCAGTCGCGCTTTAAAGCGTCTTGTGCAAAAAGGATACTTAGTGAAACTTGGGTATGGCGTGTACGCTAAATTAACTCGCTCGGAAATTGCTAACACGACCTATCTTAAAGAAGGCGTACTCCCAACAATGCGTGCTGCATTAAACAGGCTCAATATTCGCTGGCACATCTCTCGTGAAGAACAGGACTATCAAGCAGGAATATCCGCACAAATTCCCGTTAATCCAGCCACAATACTCAAAGACAGATTTCGCCGACAATTGTGTTATCGTGATATGGAATTAACACATGGATAAGCTGCTTACCCAAGAACAATTAAAAGAATTGGTATCCGTCACAGCAGAAAAATTACAGATTAGATACCCATTTATCATCGAGAAAGATTATTATGTCACGCATATTATTCACGCTCTGTCTGGCATTGAAAATGAACATTTTAGACTCATCTTTGCAGGTGGTACATGCCTGGCTAAAGCATACCGAATAGTTAAACGCATGTCAGAAGATGTCGATTTTAAAATCCAGCTTAAAAAAACGGACAACATTTTTAGCAAAAACCGCTTGTTAAAAGAATTAAAAAAATTCAGAACGCAAATCATATCTTCGCTGACGCTTCCTAACTTAACTATCAAAGATTCTGTGGTGCGTAATGAAGGTCAATATTTACGAGCAGAATTAACATACCCTCCTTTATTTACGGGTGATAACACATTACGACCGCATCTTTTATTAGAATTTACATTTGCAGATGTTCGTCTTGCAACAGAAAGCTTAACGATTAACACCATCATGGAAGATGTTATTACAATAGATACGATATTTTCGCCACTACCGATTGAGTGCATTTCATCCGATGAAACTGCTATTGAAAAATGGGTTGGTTTAACCCGCCGCATAGCTGCGATTGAACGCCAATATCACTATGATGATGAAACCTTGGTGCGTCATATTTATGATTTGCATGCCCTCAAACAGGCAGCCAGAATTAATGAAACATTTATTTACTTAGCAAACATTATTGTTAATTCGGATGCGAAGCAATTTAAAAACCAACATCCAGAGTATTTTAATAATCCTGCTGCTGAAATTCGCGAATCATTAGGCATTTTAAAAAATAAAAAACTTTGGAAAGAGCGTTATCAGCGATTCATTGATTCAATGGTATATGACAAAACAGATGTGCCAGATTATGATAGGGCGGTGCAATCATTGGGAAATATCACCGAAAATATAATAGATACTCTAGGATAAAGCTAATAATTAAAAAATATAGTTAAATTAATAGTTTGATTAATGAACATTATTTTCGTCACGTGATCGTTACAGTTGCCTTATCATGCGGAGTAATGCTCACTGATGCACTACTCAGTCATACGAAAGTCGCACTTAAATTTTTTACTGAGATCCTTGCAATAATCACAAAACTAGAGCTGTTCAAGTTAATAAAAATACGCTATTTTAAATATGATTCTTTGTCTAGCGGCTTGGAAAAAGCAGAAAATCCAAGCGCCTGAGCTGGCTTAACGAAACAGCGATTATTTATTATTTATCTTGGGGAATTCTTTATTTTACTAATGGCTATATAATCGACACGATAAGCAATAACAAATTTAATGGTAACAAGCTTTTTCAAAGCAGGTTTTTATTATATCCATAATCACTACAAAATTTTCATAAACAATGCTAATCCTTTTGTCACTATGCTAAGAGTTTTTTCCTCTTATCCCATCTCTCATAAATATCTGCATTCTGTCAGACATCTACTAAGAGTGCTAGCAAAGTGAAGTGTCGTCTAATACATTTTAAGCAAGAAAATGAGGAAAAAACGAAAAAATTCTGTTAAAGTACCTCTTTAAAAATAGGCGATACGCGACATCAGCTAAAAAAATCAATTGCCTTATTCAGTAAAATTATTTTATCAAAAAAAGCAAAAACAACAAAAGGAGCCAAAAAAATGAGAAAACAGATTGAGCCACCTCTGCAACCCGAAAACAGCACGCAGAATCAACGTAAATATTTGACCAATACTGAAATAGATTGCCTCCGAGAAGCCGCCAGTCAAACAGGGCAACAAGGCTTACGCGATAATGCGCTTGTCCTCCTGATGTTTCGACACGGGCTGCGGGCAAGTGGAGCCATTGCGTTTCAATGGGAACACGTTGACTTTAAAAATGCGCTTTTGCATGTGAACCGCCCTAAAAACGGTAGGTACTGTAGGCATTCCACGCACCCCTTACGAGATCCCGAGCTTCACCTTTTAAGAGAATTGCAACATCTCTATCCACACGATAACGATGATTATGTGTTCCTTTCAAAACGAAAAGCACCGCTTACCAGCCGAAGCGTTCAGCATATCGTGGCATGCGCTGGAAAAATCGCCAAGTTCCCGTTTACTGTCCATCCGCACATGCTGCGCCACAGTACAAGATTTTATTTGGCAAGCCAGGGACATAGCACCCGTACCATTGAAAGCTATGTATTATAGTATAGTAGGCGATAGATTTCGGATCAAAAATGTGCTTTAAGCTAAATCTGACCCTGATTAGTATCCCAATCTATAGCGCCATGATTTAAAATAATTTTTCTGTTTACTTTGCCACAAAAAGATAGTATATTTTGTGTCAATCAGGACAGGTAAACCATGGCAAAATCTGTAGTAGATAAGGTAAAAAACAGGATAACTCAGCATGGGAGAGGCTGGTGTTTTACTCCCAGGCATTTTCTTGATTTAGATAGCGATACGGGCGTGCGAAGCGCCTTATCACGTCTTCAAAAAGATAAGTTTATTCGGCGATTAACGCAAGGCATCTATGACTACCCTCACGAACATCCAACATTAGGTATTCTTGCCCCGAAAGCGGAAGACGTTGCAAAAGCCATTTCAGAAAAAAATGGAATTCAGACCCAGCCCTCTGGGGCTTATGCGGCAAATATAATCGGTTTGTCAGAGCAAGTTCCTGGGCGGGTCGTCTTTTTAACGAATGGGCCCTCAAAAAAAGTTAAAATAGGGAAGCAAGAAATTATATTCAGAACCACTACAGAAAAAAATATGTATCCTGCTGGTACGAAAATGGGATTAGTTATTCAAGCGTTTAAAAATATAGGAAAAGATAATATCGATAATAGTATTCAGAATAGAACGCAAAAATTTCTCACTGGAGTGAGCCAAAAGGAAATCATTAAAAATTTGAAATTTGCACCGCAATGGATTCGCAAGCTTATTCTCAGCATGATGGATGTCACGTTATGACAGAATTGCATCTCCTTTCTGTCATAGAGCGCGAAGCATTTTTTGATGCTACAGTGAAAGAGTCAGGTCTTCCGTTTGAAATTATTGAAAAAGATTTTTGGGTTGTCTGGACACTAGAGAGATTGTTTTCGCTTTTAAATATAAGAGATCACCTCACATTTAAAGGCGGAACATCGTTGTCAAAAGTGTATGGCATCATTGAGCGATTCTCTGAGGATATTGATCTTTCAATCGAAAAAGAATTTTTTGGATTCAGCAAGATGAATGCGCCAGAGAACACCATATCTAAGAAAAAGCAGAGAGCAGCGTTAGATAATCTATCCGTTACATGCTCTAAGTATATTCAAAACGATCTTATTTCAGCTTTAAGAGTGGCTATAACAGAAAAATTGCAGACCACTAAAGGTTGGTGGCTTGAGACAGATGTTGAAGACCCAGACGGCCAAACACTGCAATTTGAATACCCTAGTGCTACAAATAAAAATAGATATATTCGACCCTCCGTAAAGATTGAGTTAGGCGCTCGCTCTGAGCATTGGCCAGTGAGCAGACACAAAATCCAAAGCTATACGAAGGCCATACTGAAAGAGAAAGTCACAGAGCCAGAGATTTGGGTTAGAGTGCTTGATGCTAAGCGTACCTTTTGGGAAAAAGCAACTATTCTTCACCAATACGCGCATCTACCACAGGCTAAAAAATTACCGCCGCGTATTTCCAGGCATTTTTATGATTTTTTTTGTCTCTTAAATTCAGATATAAAGGCGCATGCTATAGCTGAACCTGCGCTTTTAGAGAGAGTGGCTCTTCACAAAAGCATCTATTTCGCATCTGCTTGGGCGAGCTATGGCACTGCTAAAAAAGGGAGTTTAAAGTTATTGCCGTCATCGGCTATCCTGGAAGCGTTAGAAAAAGATTTTAGTTTAATGAGAGATATGTTTTTTGGAAATATTCCTGAATGGAGCGTAATACTAAAAGCTATCAAGAATTTTGAAGTAGAGTTTAATAAAAAAGATTGAAAGGGAGCCAGTTTACTCATAAAGGCAAAGAGCCACATTTAAAAAAAATTAGCCAAAAATGTGTGCCGATAAAAATACTTGCCTTTCTATTGAGCTTCTTGGTCAGGATATAAAGAATAATCAAGTTGATCTTCTGTTCTATTCTAATTATAAGCTCCTGGATCAGGCATAAGGGTTTTTATAAATAAAAAATTTAAAATTTTACCCAAAACCGAGCTGAATGTTATTCAAAATCTCATTTCTGCCTTAGTCGCCATTCTGCACGACCCTAAACAGCAGAATAAACCCGCAGCGTGATGAAAGTCTGGTCGCCATTGCAAAATGGTTCGCGCAATAGGTTGTCTTTGACAAGCACCTATTTTCTATCAACCCTCGAGGGGAAAGTTCTTCCCTCAAGGGCGAGCTTTCTCCTTGAGATTTTTTTATTAACCTAAAGGAGAAATCTCTATGTCATCATTAAATCAAGCGATGTTAATTGCAAACCTTGGCCAAGACCCCGAAGTGTTAAAAGAGTCTGAGCTAGGCAGTTTTGTTAGGCTGTCGGTTGCCACCCATAAGAAGTACAAAACCAAGGAAGGCGAAGTGAGAAAAGAAACGGAATGGCACACGGTCTATCTCAATGGAACTCTCGGGAAAATAGCTGCAACGTCTCTTAAAAAAGGCGCGAAAGTATTTGTCTCAGGTGAATTACGGACACGTGATTGGCAAGATGAGGAAGGACAGGCGCATCGTTTAACGGCAGTCTATGCTGAGAAAATAATATTTCTTAGCCCAAAATTA
>JBEPVM010000057.1:0-8080 GCA_041690995.1 Gammaproteobacteria bacterium
GAATGTGAGGGTATACAATCACTGATCCAATTTATACAAAAACAAGTGGAAAAAGAGCTGATTAATAAAGAAAAGAAAATTGAAAGTACTAATAGCCAAGCGAAGGCTGCACAAATATATGCTAAAAGTTTGTCTGATTTTATCTCGCATCTCTGCCATGAAGTTCGCAATCCCCTCAACGGTGTTTATGGAAACCTTGAAATAGCCCAGAACCATCTGAAATCGATCCAAACACTTATTAGAAACCTACAAAACGTTATCCCATTATCAGAACAGACGGAATTAATCAATAGCATGCTTAAGCTTCAGGAATGTCTAGAGGTTATGTGGACTTGTGTGGAATACGAAAAAAATATTTTAGATGATAATTTGGATATAGCTAAAATTTCTGAAAAGAAATTTACCTTAGAAAATAAAATATTTGATCTGAAAGCTGCCATGCGTGAAGTCGTTAAAATGCTTAAAGCAAAAGCAGAACAAAAAGGAATAGGCCTGCACATTACTTTACCTGATGAAATACTGGTGGTCAAAGGTGATGTCGTTCGCATAAAGCAACTTGTGATTAATTTAGTGGGAAATGCCATTAAATTTACTCACCAGGGGCAAGTTGATCTTACGCTATCTATTCAAGAGCAAGGTTTTTCATTCACACGGGTTATTATTACTGTAATGGATACTGGCATTGGCCTTGAAGAGGACGAAATCAGTAATCTTTTTCAACGTTTTGCGCAAGCCAATCCCACGATTGGCAACCAATATGGTGGCTCTGGATTGGGGCTACTTATTGCAAAAAGCTTAGCAGAGCTCATGGGAGGTAGTTTAAACGTAACAAGCCAGAAGGGAAAAGGCACCCTATTCACCTGCACTATCCAGTGTAAAAGCCTACTGGAAGAAGAAAAAAAAATACCACTACCTGTGTCGACCGGTCTGGTGTCATTGGCAGAACCCTTTTTAAAACCAAGCCGTGTGATGATCGTTGAGGACAACGAGATCAATCGTAAGGCTTTGGGTTTTAATATAACAAAAGCAGGATATGAATGTGTATTTGCGGAGAACGGCCAAGAAGCCATCGATCAATATAAGAGCTGCCCGGCAAATATTATTTTAATGGACATTGTAATGCCTAAGATGGATGGTATTAAAGCGACACAATGCATTCGCGAATACGAACGCGAACAGAAATTACCTAAAGTACCTATTATTGCGCTCACGGGTAATGCACTTGAAAGTGATAAGGTACAGGCGTTTGAAGCAGGAATGGATGACTACCTGACCAAACCCTTTAAAAAAGCAGAAGTCCTGCAAAAAATAAGAGATTTGTTAAATTTAAAAACGGTAAATGAAAACTTGAATACAGAAAATATTTTGTCTAAACGGCTGTTCCATTGATCAGTTTCCGGACCTATCTGGCGGAAAGATTGAGTCTGTAACAAGTGCGTTCCCATTTTTAACGAAACCTGACGGGACATCCCAGTCCCCCTCAGGAGTTAAAAATTGGTCACAAGTATGACTTCGGCGCCCTGGCCGTCCTGCGTCCGCTTGTTATGATCCTGAAGGGATCATAACTACACTACCACACTGACTCGACGCCCTTATCGTGGGCCTTCTATTTTGTCTTCGACAAAACATCCGGCACTGCGGGCTTCCAGGGACTATCGGCCTCGCTCGTTCCTCGCTTCCTTGGCCGACAGCGTTTGAAGCATATGCGGAAGTTGGCCGGGTGGGACAATGATTTTTTAAACAGTGTGCTAATGGCTAAATTTTAATGAGGGAGCCCTGTCTAATTGTCTATTAGCGGTATAAATCGGCCATAATTTTGTTTAAAATTTGAACGAAATAGTAAGAAATAATTTTTACCTAAGTGAGCTTACACACGCAATTTTATGAAAAATTTAGCCAGTGGTTTAAAAATTGGTAATTCTAATTGACGTTAATCACCAGTTTATTAAATGGTCATTTATTGAACGAATTTTATTCATGCTTATTGATTAGAACAGTCCTTATTTTTAAAGGCACAAATCTCTAATAAGTCTATAAATTTTTATTAGATATAGTCGGCAAGATCAGCTGAGAGCAGTTTTTATTGAAGCTGACCATACTTGCAACATCAAGTCCAAATTTCTATAGATAATCATCAATCTAAAATATAATAAACAAATCACCAACTCAGCTTTTCACAAGTTACGTTTGGTTGCGTTCCAAAGTCAATATTTGTTTTATGGTTTCTTTTGGTGGATGTATTGATTGGACTGGTTTTATGCAAGTGGATTTTAGAAAAATTTTGATTATTAAAATAATTTACTTTAGAACGCTCAAGTTGCGTAATACGTTTTTCAAAATCCTCTCGCATCTTTTTTGTTTCATCTTGCGCCAACGTTAATTTGTTATTAAATAATCTATTTTGCGCATTAATCTGGGTTTGTAATGCTTGATAGCAATTATCTAAATCCCTATATTTCTCCTGTAAAATTCTGTTATTTTCAAGTGCTTTTATATATTTATTATTAATCGCTATAATGTCGGTTGATAAACGACTGTTTTCCTTCATAAGTGTTTGGACAAATTGTTGTAGTTCCTCAATGACTTGGTTATCTGGCCAATCTTTAGATTGATCCTTTGTTAATTCAGCACTTTGCGTGAGTAATTCCTCGATACGTTTGTTGTAAGCAAGGCTTTTATCTATTTCAGCGTTAAGTTTACTAAGCAATTCAATTTTTTCTGCTTCTACTTTATCAATATTTTCCAGGTAAATTTTATTTTTTGCCTGTTCTCTTTGTAATTGTTTGATAAGCTCTGTTTGAGTAGTGATTGGCGACTGTGATAAATGTTCCTGAGCCGATATGAGTTCTTCTTTTTCACGTTCATCTGTGTCTAAACACTCCTCTTGGTTGTTGACTTTCAAAAGTTCCCGCAATGATATTACTAAATAGCCTACTTTTGAAAACCAATAAGGCATTTTTTTGAGTTCTTCTTGTACACAGTTATATAACAAGCTACTGGTATTGCATTGCTCAACATACTGCTGCAGGTTTTTTATATAAGGCGTTGCTTCTTGTTGTACTGATGGCTTTGGATAATCTTTTTCAAATTTTCTAATGTTTTCTAAAATCATGCCTTTAAAAGCCCTGGTTGTATATTTCATATAATAGTCCTCATACGTTAGAACACGTTTTGAAAAGAAGTTCTGTTAATTATTTTTAAATTAAAAGTGAAAACAGATAGGGGAGAAAAAAATAAATTTAAGTCGTGTTAATGATGGGATGGTGTAATCATTAAAACTAAATGTAAATTGCTTAATTTTGATTATAACGCTTAGATTCTAATCTATTGGTAGTAGTATGCATGTTTGTTTGCTCGAAGGTATCAGCTTCAACTGATTGTTCAAGTGTTATTTCAGGAGACGTTCCAGTTCTATTTTGTTGTGTGGTGGTAAAATTGGATAAAATTGTGCTGTTATTAACTAATAATTGCTGACAAGTTTGTTGTGATGCTTCACACATTTGTAATGATTTTTCTATTTTTGCTGCATTAGCTTCCATTTCCTGCTCTAGCTTTTGTTGTTTTTGCATTATCTGCTGGTGCTGTTCACGCTGTTGCATAAAAACTTGGTGCTGACGGGTTAAAAAATCTCTAGTCTGATCTTTTTCATCCGGCTTTGTTATTACACTCTCTTGTTTAATAATTGTTGGAGATGTCGATTGGTGCTGACTCAGGGGGGTGTTATTATTTAACTTATGACGCTGTTTGAGTTGAATAGCCACTAACTTTGTGAGCTGTTCTGTATTGGCAAATTCCTCTAATAAGTCATGGTAGGGTTTTATTTTGTCATGAAGTTGCTTATTAAATGGGTTTTTGTTGTTCTCCATCCATTTGTCATAATGAGTAATGGCAGCCTCAACAAGATTAGCTAGTTTTTCTTGGATAGTCGGGCTTTTTAAATGGCAGAGCAATTGTCCGCACTGACGCATTAATAATAGAGAAGATAAATAATCATTTGAAATAATGAATTGATTTAAGGGCATTTTGAAGGTGTTTTCTACAAAACATAGCATCCTCTTCATTTGCGATTCGTATTTTTGCTTAAATGCTTGTAACTCTTCTACTCTTAGCTCGATACAATAATTAAGTGTCTGGCAAAACTGTTCCTGATTGACGACTGTTCCTTCTGATAATTTGCATAAAGTATCCGCAGCGACAATCGGATTTTGGGCATAGTAGGCATCTTTGGCAAACAGTGTTTCTATTTCCTGTTTAATGCTTATAAAACGCTGGCGCATTTCAGTTTGCCCAGCCTGAAGTACTATAGCATTCTCGAGTTGATCGAGTAAGGCAGAAACTTCCTGTATTTTAGCTAGCGAAAAATGGGGTTGATGATAGGCGTGTTCAACCGGTGGAACACTGACCCATGTTTCAAAGAACGTTAATTGGTGCTGCAATACTTGCTGTTCATATGCATATAAAATAGTTTGCCATCCTTCTAATAGTTGATTGCTTTCTCTATAAAAAAGGGCATCCCAGCCTTTAATTTTTTGTTTTTCAGACGCTTGTAAAGCCCCATCAATCATATTTTCAGTTTCTTTTATCTGTTGCCAAACAGTATCTTCTGCAGGACAACGATAACTGTTGGTATTTATTTTTAAATCCTGTAAAAATGACAGTTTCAATAATAAGGCCGTTTTGTCCTGAAAAAACTCATAACGGAACTGATGGCCTTTGAAGAGAAAAGTCAATAAGCTGGGCTTTTCTGGCACATGCTGACTTAAATTAGCAGGCAGCAAAATATACTGTGTGGCACATTGTTTACCTATTAGTGGAATCGTTTTACTAGATTGTTGAAGATTAAACGTGCGTTGCAATTTTGCAGTACCCCCTTGATGGGCAACATAGTGATGCATTTTATTAAAGGCTTGACTATCAAAAGGTGTCGGCGGCCTTTTAAAGGTCGTCATCGTTTCTGGCTTAATCGCTTTAATGGTTTTAAGTTGAGTAATTAAATGGATAGTCACATCATCGTTGGTAAGGCTGCCTGTCTTTCGCATCAACTGTAAGCGAACGCTCATGGCTGCTGCTAATGCAGATTTTTCTTGCTGGACTTGCTGTAATGATTTTTTCAAAAACTCAGCGTACTGTCTGCCAGATTCATCTGGAAAATAATCGAAGCAAAAATTCAATTCTTCTTGTGCTTTTTGCAGAAAAAACGCAATGATTTCCAGTCGTTTGGCCGCAAATAATAGAGCATTAGCAGTATAATGTGAAAATTTAGCATGTGATTTCCAGCTTCTCTGTAAGGCTTCTACCTGTGCTTTTTTCTTTTTAATCAATCCCTGTTGCTGCTGTCGCTGTTGCTCATCTAAGGGTGGTTCTTGAAATAAAGTATCCATCGCTTTCTTGAGCGATCCCCAATAATCATCTTTTAGCATTGTTTGGTTCCATGCCAAATACCACTTAAAAGATTTAACGGCCACTATTTGCTGCTGAGAAGACTCCACCACTTGTTTGACTTCATCAAGACTGCCTGTTATTTGCATAATATCTTCTGCTTCTAACAGTTTTTCTTTCATCGCTTTTTTTGATTGCAGGGGCGTACCTATCGATAAATAAACACTATCATCGTATTGGTTAATCAATCGATTAAAATGCTCATAAACCCTTAGGCTTAAATAATAGCATCCATACGTTTGACGTTTAGTGCCTTTTTTATGCTTAGCGGTAAAAACGGGGAAAGAATGAAAGGTTGACATAATTAGCGCTCCTTAACCTATTGGCTTAATATATTACAGTTATTTGTTTATGGGAATGGCCTAACACTTTACTAATTTGCATAAGCTAACTCTATTAAACCTAGCGTTATTTATTGAGAAGGTGTAACCATTCTCCACAATTTTCCCACCGCGCTATCGCTTGCCGTGGAAAAACTGTGGAGAATAGTTACGAGTTATCCACCGCCATCCCAATGTCCTTTACGGGATATTTTGTTGATATCCCGTAAAGTCCAGTAGGATGTCCGTGGATAACTCTCTTTTAAAAAATTACTTTATTTTTGATATCGAACGCATTACATCTCTCCTCTGCTTGGGAAATCTTAAAAATAATATATTGTGCAACAGCATGTTGCATACATTATGGAACATAAACCAAATAATAGGCCACACAACGTCTTTCACGAGATATTTCTACTTATCCCGTGAAATCCGTCAGTGGCATTAAATAACATCTTGTAATAAAACTACTAACTCACTAGCTGCTTAGCCAGCGCAACTTCGATGGAATCGCCATCCTGGCTCAACACATCTAAGCCCGTTTCCGGCATGGTACCAGACGTTGATTGCGATACTGCCATTTTCTTGGCCATCAATGCCAGACACGCAATCTGCGTCGTTTGGCTGTAACCTAGAAAATAGACATTGACCGGCAATTGTTGACCGATACGCCAGCTACGGCGGCTAGCTTGCATCAGCGTATAAAGATTAAAACCCGATTGCATGAAGATAATGGTTGGAAATTCCAGCAAATCCAGCCCCGTTTTCACGAGTTCAGGATTGCAGATAAGCACATCAATGTCCTTATCTACCTGGTCTTGAATCCAATCTTCGCGCTTTTCGGTATTAACAGTTGAACGCAGTACTGCCGCACGAAAACCTAGCTTATCCAGCAAGCATTTTAAACGAGCAGCCGTATCACGAGTACCCGTATAGGTTGTATATACCAAGGCGCGTTGACCCGCGGCTTTTGCTTGTCGGCATAAATCAATCATGACTTGCTCTTTAGGTGAAGCTTCCTCGTCCAGTATCGTTGGCACAAATGCCAGCAATTGCTTAGTACGCGGATGTTTCACGACCTCTTCCCGAAAACAGGTATCAGGCCAAGCCAGCAAGCAATTCATAATAACACCTAACAAAGCAGTGTCGCCTTTACGTAGTGCATATCGTAGTTCGCTCGTTAATTTACTTTGCAAATCTTCATAGCGTGTCGCTTGTTCCGGCAACATAGACACATCGATAAAATGCTCTTGATAGGGTGGCAACACCCCATGCCCTATCTCACTCAACTTTAAAAAAGCCGAATAAGGCAGAACATATCGCGCAATTCCCTTAGGCCCAAAACCAGGCGCTTTGGAAATCTTCACAGAATTGCGCTTACCTCGCGCTGTTTTATGGTTATCTGCTTCGCTGGAACGGTGTACACGTTTAAGTACACCATGGTGTTCCATAAAAGCCATCGATGCACTTCCGAGTGAATTGCGTTGATAGCAATAACCATCTTCCCGCATTCGGTGCGGCATAATCCGCCACAAGAGTGCAAACAAGTCATCAGCATAGCCACCCATTAATGTACCTGTCAGCAGCACGATTTTTTTCGCTTTGCTGGCAAGCACACCCATTGCCTGGCCTTGCGCACTGCCCATTGCTTTGTATTCATGCGATTCATCCGCAATTAGCAATGAAAAAAAGCCATGAGGCAAATAACGCTTAACATATTCTGATGCTTGATAGCTACCCTGACCAAAACTAAACTCCACTTTAGAGAGTGCTTTTTCCATCCGCTGCGCTTGTCGATTTGAAAATACCAGTTCGCCGTTTTCATCCATTAGATTGATAAATTGATGGATGTTATCGCCTAACATATTGGTTAGAAACGACTCGCCAAACTGGTTAATTAATTTTTCAGCTCGCTTCGCACCTAGGGTTGGAATTTCGCAAAGTGCCGCTAATAATGTCTCACGGGAATTTCCTGGTTGCTTTGCACGAACCAAGCTCCACAAAGGTGCCTGACAGTGTTCACAAGCATAGGTTTTATCCGTTGAAAAACATTTAGCTGGTATTGGATTGTCTTCACTGTCTTTGATAAACTCGCCACATTGCGGACAAGCCGCATAGTGATAAGTCCGCACAAATGACTGTGAAGTATCATCCGTTACATTAACATGCTCACGTTTATGACACTGACGAATAGCAAATGCTGGTTTCCAATGAAATCCCATACGCAGCCGCACACGCCCTAAAATAAAAAATTCAGGGCCCTGCGGCCTTGCTTCTTTATTTCTAATAGACTTGCGTAATTGCAGGAGTTTCATCAAGGT
>JBEPVM010000058.1:0-7744 GCA_041690995.1 Gammaproteobacteria bacterium
GGTTTTTCCTTTTAACACACTGCTCGGGTTGGCGCCTATATTTTTGGTTTGGCCGTCACACTTTGGCGCTGTTGGGTTCCAAAAACACCGCAACTGCGCAACTGACTTGTTTTATGTCAACTTATCCTCTTCGTAATTTACCCTCTTGGTAAGCGCGTTTAATATGTCGACTCACATTGGATTTATTTAAATTCATCTGTTCAGCAATTTCTTTCTGTCGATAACCTTGACTCGCCAGATGAATAATGTGGTTATAAGAAGTCTCTGATAGCGGACGAGTGACCCACTCAAGAGTACCATTCGGTTGAGCTACTAATTGCGCTTCAAACGGTTGTGCATCCTGGCCTAAAAACCCTCGTGCTTTTTCAAAATGGATTTCAAATACTGCACTCTCTTTTGCTGTGTAATTCTCAGGCCGTTTCAACACAATGACTGTATCTAATATATCTTCTCGCTTGCTGGTGCCGCGCTGGTTTCCGCCTTTGCCCGCATGATGGATGAATAAAACAGACTTTCCCGAAGCGCGCATAGTCAATGCCCATCCTTGTACGGGTATCCATGAATCGGCATCGTTCTCTTTGCTATGGCGACAGAGTGTCGAGATGTTATCGACAATAATAAGATCAATCTCTTTTAAATAAGGCTCAAGCATTCCTTGACCTTCATAAGTCGCTAAATCAGGCATGGCATTTTTTTGTAAGTCAGGCGTGATTAATTTAAAAGGTGCCAGCAATTCTGTTTTGACTAAGGCAGAAAGCCTCTCTTGCATCAATATCGCTGGCATTTCACCATCGAGGTACAGCACTCCACGCGCTCTACCAGGTTGCCAACCTAAAAGGGGCGTGTTAGACGCCACCGCATACGCAATGCCTAACGCGATATGTGTTTTACCAACACCGCGCGGCGCATAGATCATTGCCAGACCCTGTGTGGGCAGCCACGGGGATAAAATAGTTTCCCGTGGCGGCAATTTCATCTGAATGAAGTCTTTGACATCGGTCACTTCTAAAGAAAGTGGTTTAGGTACTACGTTTTGAAGCACTTCACTCACGTGTCGTAATCTCATAGCGAGTTATCCTTTTGTACTAAGAGAGTTTTCAATCTGCATTTCAGTCGTTGAATGAAAGGCATGATGTGCTTCTAACCAAAGACGAATATCACTTTTTCTATAACGCACCATACGGCCTATTTTGATAAAAGGAATACGATTACCCTGCCAGCGATCACGCTCAATTGTCGCTAAAGAGCAATTGAGAATGGCGGCAATGGTTTGTTGGGCAAACAACGCTGAATCAGGGGCTTGTTCATATTCAGTAATAAGATGTAAGCGAGACGTTTTCATTTTCATAGAGAGTACTCCGTAAAGTTAAGGTTAAGGGATTTTGGGGAAAGCAAGGGGTTATCCACCACGCAAAAACACCCGCTTGAAGCGGGTGTCATTTGAGTCGTTAGGATTCTTTATTATTGTGTAACTAGGAAAAATGCTGGATATTTTAAAATTTAGAAAAGAAAAAGGGGTGTTTTTGACAAACAAAAAAGCCCTCTCTTTTTAGGAGAAGGCTTTTTTTATATAAGAACTACCAAGTATAGCTAATTTGTACCAAATAAGTGTGGAATTGTAAAACGAAATTTTATTTCTTGTTAAAAGAATTTTTTCACGTTAAAAATGTCTCAGCTTTTGCAAGATTAGCAACTCAATATCTATTTATTTAGGATAGATTATTGGTTAGGGGGAGTCTTTAGGCTTAATTATTACATCATAATGAATTTATACCAAAATGATGCGCATCATGTCAAGGGATGTGGAGCCTTACTCACTTAGGTGAAAACAAATTATTATGGATTAATAAGAGAAGACTGTAGGCTTAACTATTACATCATAGTGAATTTATACCAAAATGAGCTAGCTCATGTCAATGGGCGCGGTGCCGCACGAGATCGGTGACTTTTTACACTTTGGGAAAAAATCTGGCTATGAAGGTATTTGATATTATAAAACTGATCTTGCAATATGTTTTTCTGTTGCTGAATTAGATCAGAGCCAAGGCGCCAATCAATATAAAAAATAACATAATTTAATCAATCGGTTAAATTCAATCTGCTTGGCATAGTAAAAAATTTTGCGCTAAATAATTTGACATCGTTCTATCGGTAAACTATCCTTCCAATGACGGGTAAATCCTTTAGCATGCCTTTGGTGCTTCCTTCCAGCGGTTGGATATGAGCCTTAGGATGGTAGGTGTTAAAGGGGCCGTCTTTTTTTATTCTAAATATGTCTTTAGCGATTTGATTCTCTCTTTAAAAATATCAAACCATTCTGTGTCACCATGAGTGACTTTTCTGTGAATGCCCCAGCAAAATAAATCAACTGCTTGTAACTCATGATTCTCATGGGAAGATTCATGAAGAATATCTACCATAACATCCAAATTAGGTATAGATGCTTGAAGCTGGTTTTCTAAATAAATATTAAAATCTTTTCTTTCTTCCGCAGTATTTTTGCATCGGTCAACAACAAGTCTGATGCTTTTTAAGGTATCTGGAAAATTGATTTTTTCAATGACAAAGCGCGATAAAAAATTATATAATTTTTTCTTGCCTTGAATAGTTTGCAGATTTTTATAAACTCTTTTTTTATTAAGAATTACGCCGTATATATCCCATCCATTACGCGGTAATTGCTCATAAAAATAATTTTTAATTGCCAGCCGAGTAGAGGTTCCTTTTAGCTCATACGTAATACGTTTTTTATTCTTCTTATGATTTATCTTGTTTTTTAATGTTCTCTTAACAGCCTTACGAATTTTATTCTTTGTGTCGTCATCATAGCAAACTAATAAGGTGATAATAAAATAGGGGGTAGTAGATTTTTTTGCCCAATCAAACCCTAGATCACCCGATTCATCTAAGTAGATGAACATATAGTTCACGTTATTCATTTGTCAGTCCTTGAGAAAATTTATTTGCCTCCATTTGTTTTAGAAGATAATCCGTTACCATCTGCATTGGCTTCCGCAATCGTTCCACATACCGAATAATATACCCTGCTGTTACATCTTCTTTCATTCTATGATTAAGCAGCCGCTTAAGCGCATAAGTTGCAATATCAAGGCTTTCTGCGACAGTAATAAATGTTCTCCGCAAATCATGTACAGTAAATTGTATACCCGTTGCTTCAATAACCTTTGCCATTTGTTTACGTGGTTCAATAATATGGCCGTCTTCTCCTGTACCAGAAAATACATAATTGCTGGTTGTATTTTGTTGGCGGCTTAACAATAACGTATAGAGATAATCAGAGAGAGGCAAAGTATGCGGCTGGTGGTTTTTGGTGTCAATGATCGTTAATGTTTTAGATTTCAAGTCAACCTGTTCCCAAGTTAATTTGGCAGCTTCTTGTCGGCGTAGTCCAGTAAATAATATTAACAGTAGATAATCACGCAAGGTTTTGTTTTGAAGATTTTGTACCGCCGCATACCAGCTTGCAAGTTGATGGGACTTAATAAAGGATTGCCGGCGTTCCACACGATACCATGCACGTGTTTGAGATAATCTTTTGACTGGATTATCTGTAATGAGTGATCGTCCTTGTGAATCTTCGTATTGGCCTGCTGCAAAATTAAATAAGGCACGCAAAACACGCATGGCTAAATTAGCGTAAGCTTCTCCATTTTCTTTGCCTAATTTTTCATGCAGCTTAGCGACTTTATCTTTTGTGATAGAAATAAGTGGCTGATTTTTCCAGATGGCAAAAGCAATGTTTAAGACACGGTTATAATCATAAATGGTTTTTGGCTTTAAGGATTTGCGTACTTTCAAATAATCGGACATTACTTCTTGTAACGTCACTTCACGCAGCTTGGCCGTTCGTCTTTCTGCAAGAGGGTCAATACCGACTGCAATTTGCCCTAATAATTTTTGAGCTTCTTTGCGCGCTTGCTCAACTGTTAGCGCACCGTATTTACCTAACGTAATGCGGCGAATTTTATTACCGATGCTTTTTTCTACAACAAAGCTTTTGACACCCTTTGAAGTGACACGAAGCGCAAATCCCTTTAATTGGTCATCACGGTAGAAAATTTGGTCTTTATTTGTGGGGGCGATTGCTTTATACTCCACGAAAGTTTTAATTAGTTTCATTGGGATAGCCTGGTTTTAGTTTCATGTAGAAGCCATGTAGAAGATACAAGTAAAATCCCATCTAACTACTTCTAACTTATTATAAGAGTTAAGACGCTGAATGTAAAGGGTATTTAAAAGTAAATAAACTTAGGTAGAAGCTGGTAAAAACCGCCTGATTATAATTTGTAATCAGTAGGTCGTCGGTTCGATTCCGACCGCTAGCTTCATCAGGCAAAGATGATTGGAGGAGAGGATTATGTCTATAGCTATATTAGAATGGGTTGCTAATAAATTGGGTCTTGGCGTAAGCGATAGCGAAAATGAGAACGAAGAAGAAAAATCTGAGGTTCCTCAAACAAATGGCTCCTGCTTGAACGATGTTGTTTCTTATTTTCAGACATTAAACTCAGGTCAAGATGAAGCTCAAACAACCAATTTTCTGGGTAAAGATCAAGGGTTACCAACAGTCAGTCATTATTTCCGGACGGGGCACTTGTATCGCGGCAAGCATCGTGATGCTTTGAGTTGGTTTTCTGAAAAAACACCGGAAAATAAGGAATTTGCGAAGTTGGCGATAGCACTGATCGAGCGTATTGCGCAGATTGCGCCAGAGAAGCTTGATAATCTACAACTAATAAATCTTGATGGAGGGGCAGAAGCTGAACAAGAATTTGTTAGGAAGCTGCATGAAATATATAAAGATGTTGCTAGAGAACACTATGAGGCCTTGCGAAAGAACGTGGAGACTACTATTACTGATCACCTTTTTTATGCCTATGGTAGTAAGAAAGGGAAGGCATTGCTTCTGAACGATGAGCACGCCAAGGCTTTAACAAACTACATTCCCTTAGTTTTGAGAGGCGAAGATTTTACTGCCGCTAAGAAGGCCCTAAAAGAAGCGTCTGAAGAAGAAAATGTGGAGGTCGATTTTCTTGAAGGACAACTTCCTGGAGCAAAAGCGTATTTCACATCTAAAAAAGAAAAGTTAAAAAGCAAATTGCGTATCCTAGGTGTGGACATCGGTAAGTTAACCTACGATGCTCAATACTACGCAACTCAACTTGGCAAACATAAAGATGAATTAGACAAACAATTCCGTGATTTTAAAAAAGATATTAACCGAGTGGCGCAAGAAATTGGAACGCACGAACGTGGGTTGAAACATAGGTCACTTGATAGCTTGCTCAACGATCCGTGGGGTCAAAGTTATGAAGACGTTGACCTTACCCCTGATGACGCACCTGTTTCTGAGGATAAGCAAAAGCGCAGAAGTATCAAAGAGCGTATTTTTAAGTATGCTCTGACTATTGCGGTATTGCTTGCGTTTGGTGAATCGGTTGTAGCTGCTGTCGGCATTGCTGGGTTATCGATGACAGGTGCCTTGCTGATCATCGTGCCAACGCTGGTGTTCTGCTCTGCTATTTATGCGAATTACTCATTGGTGCTAAGAGATACGTATGACACCCTTAAAGGAATATGGGAAGGTCAAACTTTTCTCGACAAAGATGGGAAGCCTCTTAGCTTGTCTGCCAAGATAGGCGTATGGGTTGTAGGTGTTTTCTTTTCATTCTGTTCTAGCGCTGCTTATGCAGCTTTATCAGCACAATGTCTTTGGCCCAAAGCATTAGCTGTTGCTACACATTTGTTGCCAGTCGCAGCTGCAACAGGGGTAGCGGGTTTTCTTACTGCTATTGTTGCGATTGCGACGGCTCTTGGCTTAGGGATTATCTTTTTTGTTCAAGTGGCCAATTTTATTAAAGAAAGAAAGTGGGAAAAGATTGGTGCTTATCTCAAAAAAGAATTTTGGTGGGATGCTGATCTATCGAAAAATGCAAGTTGGAAAGAAACATTTGCACATTGGGCAAGCAACGGTCTTAAATTCATTAAGCTAGTGCTGGGTTTGAGTACAACATTCCTTATTACGTTTATTAGCTTTGGCTTGTTTAAGGAGAAGATTGGAGGTTGGGTTGGGATGATTCCTCGCCTTGCTGCAAATATAGGAGGTGCTATCACTCTCATTCTGACATGGGGGAATGCCCTTGTTATGAGTACCTTTGGTGTTTCTAAAAACCAGTCAACCCTCGATAGATTCACACTGGGTGGGTTTACGGCAGCTGTTGTTGAATTTGGCTTGGGGGTAATATCTATTCCTTTTCTGATGCTTGAAACAGTAGGCCGTTGTGGCGCTTCATTGAAAGGCGTTACTCAAGAGCTCGCGCCTGTATCAACAGGTCGGGCGTTGAACTGGGCTTGTGGAGCATTCGAGGGTTTTGTTGGACGGATATCGTCTTATTTCCAGACATCTCCTACCTTTTCGCCTGAGCTGGTTGTAGTGGAAGCAGCGAATACAGATGCGCTACCAGGACCCATAAAAAAGGTACTTAAGACTCATGCGTATATACAAAAGCGCTTTATGAATAATGCAGGGCTTGTTCCAAATAGCGTTGGACAAGCGGCTCTGTTCGCGCCTTATGGCCCGCCTGCATTACCTTCTTTTGGTACATTAGGTGCAACGATTTCAACGGCCGTCTGCAAATTTGCTTTTAGTCTCCTGCCGAACCGTCGCGGAGCAGTAGAGGCACAGAATGCAGACCGTGTTGCGATTTCTGAGCAAACTATTCGGGGGAATGCTTCTGCTGCTTAGCCTCTAAGATAGGTATGATAATTTTAATAAAAAAGATCAGCATTGTGTTGACATACGTTGTTGAGTAAAGCAAAATCCATGGCTCGGTTTTAGGAGGGGTTCCCGAGCGGCCAAAGGGATCAGACTGTAAATCTGACGGCTCTGCCTTCGTAGGTTCGAATCCTACCCCCTCCATTTGGGAAATGAGGACTGAGCTGGCTATAGAATATATTTAAAATGTGGGTGTTTAAAAATGCGGAAGAGTGCGGGTGTAGTTCAATGGTAGAACTTCAGCCTTCCAAGCTGATAGCGTGGGTTCGATTCCCATCACCCGCTCCATGGCCCATATAGCTCAGTCGGTAGAGCACTTCCTTGGTAAGGAAGAGGTCACCGGTTCAAATCCGGTTATGGGCTCCAGTTGGTCATGGCATAGGTTGAGTAGTTGATTTGAGTGAGTTTTTGTATTAGGAGAGTAAAGAATCATGGCAAAAGTAGCATTTCAGCGAACAAAGCCCCACTTAAATGTGGGAACAATCGGACACGTTGATCACGGCAAAACAACACTAACCGCCGCCTTGACAAAGTGTATGTCAGACAAATTTGGTGGAGAAGCATTAGCGTACGACCAAATTGATAAAGCGCCTGAAGAAAAAGCGCGAGGGATCACCATTGCGACAGCGCACGTTGAATATCAATCAGATAAAAGACATTACGCCCACGTGGATTGTCCAGGACATGCGGATTATGTGAAGAACATGATTACAGGTGCCGCCCAGATGGACGGTGCAATTTTAGTGTGTTCTGCCGCCGATGGCCCTATGCCACAAACACGAGAACATATCTTATTAGCAAGACAAGTAGGCGTACCGTACATTGTGGTGTATTTGAATAAAGCCGATATGGTTGATGACAAAGAATTATTAGAATTAGTCGAGATGGAAGTGAGAGATTTATTAACGAGCTATAACTTTCCAGGCGACAAAACGCCGATTATCGTGG
>JBEPVM010000059.1:0-7482 GCA_041690995.1 Gammaproteobacteria bacterium
CGACTTCGGGAGGCCAACTCCCATCTCTAGTGCAGCACCACAGAGTATTTGTTTTTACAATTAGCTCTGTGTTCGTGGCACACCATCGTCCATGTAGCGCGCGTAAAAACAGGAGCGTTGCTCAAAAGCCCGGTCTAAAGGCGTGAGATACAAAGCGCCAAAAAAGGGCGATAAGCTACTGCGCGATGGAATACCTTGCATCGGCAGTGATAGCACAGCGTCTTTATCTATGGGGATAGTCACGATGCTGTTAAAATAGTGACGTAAACGTGGGTCATCAAAATGTTTGTTCAATTGTTCTAATAAGATAGAGTGTCTTATGGAAGCATAATATGATTTGATATCAATGCGGATGACATAACGAAAATGGCGAGAGGCAGTGGCTTTCATCACTGCATTTAATGCTAATTTAACGCCATTGATTCCATGCTGATGGTAACAGAGAGGTGAAAGAATCGCTGAGAAGGTGGATTTAATTATTTTTTAAATAAGAGATAAGATGAGACGGTCGCTACAATTCCAGAGGGTTACGGCTTCCTCCGCAAAACAGTACGTTTTGAGGGGCGAGAATTGATAACGACCCTTAATAAAGAGCTGTAGCCACTCGCTAATAGACGTGTCCCACTCAAAAATAAAGCTCCACCAGGGCGACAATTCGCCCCACGCATATTTTTGAGCTATTTTTTTATTTTTCCAGTCGTGAGCGAGAGACAGCAAAGCATTGAAATCCCATCGGGGCTTTGTGATTTTTTTATTTTTTTCTCGCATAAAAAAATTCTTTGATGAAAAGATGAGGTGTGATTGTAATCCCAATCGTATTGAAGCGGCATCCAGGGTTTCACAGGAAGATGAAACGGATACAACAAAGAGCGCATGGTTTTCGGAACTTTGAAAATTATAGGTTAAGGGTTAGAGCGTTATGTTCATAGAAGAAGTGCCCTCTAAAGTGGGAAAGAGCCAACTTAGGTTTCTACATGGCTTCTACATGAAATTTTTAATTTTTGGAAGCCTTTTATAAACGCTTGATTTTACTATGGCCAGAGGTGGAATCGAACCACCGACACGAGGATTTTCAGTCAGATGTAATATATTTAAATTGTTGTAAAATCAACGCCTTACGATGTATTAGCTGTAGCAAAACCGATCTAAATAGCCCATAATCAGAGGGTGTCTTATCTTGCTTTGTTACAATTCTGCTACACCCTTTCTAAACCTAATATTATCCTTTTGTAGCTTTGTTTAGAAGGCAATATTTCAAGTAATATATTATTTTCCTCACTAACCGAGTGCTTTTTATTCACGTTGATCTTGTTTCCTATTCTGATCCTAGGTTTGCGTTAAAACACTTAATCGCTTGATTAATCTATACTTTAATCTCAATAGAGAAGCTATCGCGGTTTGCATTAAAGCACTTTAAGCCCAGAAAGGAAGGTAACGTGCATAGCGAGTTGAGTTTGTGTCGCCATCATCTGGCTTGATTAATCCAACTTCTTTAGTCGCGACAATCACCAGTGATAGCGTTGCTGCCCTCTTTTTTATCTTGAAGAACAAATTGATAAATCCGCTCATGACTAAATGAAAATAACCCGTGCTTTTTAGTCTATCCACTGATTTGTTCAGGGCTCCATTTCTTTTGAATTTTCTCTTTAACAAATTCTTTAATACTATTGTTAAATTTGTAATAAGTGGGGGTGGCGCGGCACCTGACTAGGAAAATAGCCGTTCCATCATGTATTTCTCTTAAATTCCTGACTGATTGTAGATTTATGCACTCCTAATTCTTTCGCCATTTCCCCTTGGTTTAATTCTATTTTCCAAAGACCGTACATGTAGTATCTTTGTTCTTGGGTTAGCTGCTTATGTCCCATTGCAAACTTCTATTGTCCAGATAGGTTTGCCATATTATAACAGCTAACCTATTGTGCCTTTTATAAGAGTTGCATTTCAAATTTGAATCTAAGGTGTATCGCCTGAATGAGGGGAGAAAACTTCAGCGTTCGAATTAGAGAATTAGAAATAGGGCTTTACTGTTCTTTTTTAACAAACACATCATCCAATGTTTTAGCAATTAAGATGTTGCTGGCCCATGCTAATAAGGTTTCTGAGCTGGCTTCCCTAATAAGTTGAGTATAGGGAGAAGGCACTGTGCCAAAGCGGTTTTGGATCAGGCGTAGAAGCAACGCTGCTTCGCCTTGTTGCATGCCTTGTTGCATGCCTTGTTGCATGCCTTGCTGTATGCCTTGTTGCATGCCTTGCTGCATGCCTTGCTGCATGCCTTGCTGCATGCCTTGCTGTATGCCTTGCTGTATGCCTTGTTGCATGCCTCTTTGCTCAAACTGTTGTGCCAAGGTCATCACTTCACCTCGTAGTTTACCTGTTAAATAATGATTTACTTTTTCAATAAAGAGTTCTATTTCATTAGAATGAGAATTGACTCCATCAAATACATATTCTAACACAACGTGGCCTAAAAAAATCCCTGCTTGCGACCATTTTTTTTCTAATTGATCGACCCAGGGCAATAGCGTTTCCAAGAAAGAGGCTAAATTTCGTATTGTCCGGTATTTTAAGGCAAATTCAAGTAGCCCCGAGCCCAGGTGTTTTTGTAAGTCTTTGTCATCCAATCGTTGTAGGTCAATTAATTGATAAGGCTTAAACAACCATTCTCGCGCCCACACTTCTTGATTGCCAAATAAGGGAAAAATTTCTAAAGGAGCCGTCCAGGGCTCTTGGCCGGAGTAAACTACTAACGTATAAACGGGGGGTAACGGATCATCAGGATGTTGACGGATATGTAATTCCATCAATCGCACCGCATAGGCCCATAAGCGAAAAGCCATACGCGCATCCACTTCTGTTTGCTGCTCACACACTGTGTAAAGGTAACCCGTTTGTTGGTTCATTTGCACGCTGTAGATCACATCGGCTTCGCTGGCCTTATAATGCTCGTCAATAAAACTGTGCTTCTCTAACTTTAAGCTGGATAAATCAATTTGCTCTAATAAAGTAGGAGGCAAATGGGCTTCGAAAAATTGAGTGGCCACTCGCACTTCACTTAAAGATAATTTGAAGAGCTTATCGTTCGGTTGGTGAATCGCTGTCGTGGACAATTCACATTCTCCTCTTTAATTTATTGTAGCTGGGTAGAGCCAGTGAAAGTGAGCGGCCATCATACCAAATCGCCTGTGGCTGTAAATAGCCGATGATACATCTACCTACTAGTTAAAATAGTTTAGAGAAGGGTTTGTGAGAAAAAATATTTGATAAAAGTGTAGAGCCCTTATATTAGAGAGAAATTTTCTGCCTCTCCCGTGCTTTAAAAGGGGTGGTTCCATAAAGGGCAAGATGCTTAGCTCTACGTGTTCGTTAGTCTTAGTCGCTATTCTGCACGACCTTAAACAGCAGAATAAGTCCAGTCTAGCGTGATGAAATTCTGGTCTGCCCCATTGCAAATGGCTCGCGCAATAGGTTGCCTTTGACAAGCACCTATTTTCTATGAACCCTCGAGGGAAAAGCTCTTCCCTCAAGGGCGGGCTTTCTCCTTGGATTTTTTTATTAACCTAAAGGAGAAATCTCTATGTCGTCATTAAATCTAGTTATGTTAATCGGTCATCTTGGCAAAGACCCTAAAATATTACACGAGTCTGAGCTAGGCAGTTTTGTGAAGCTGTCGCTTGCCACAAATAAGAAATTTAAAACCAAGGAAGGCGAGTTGAGAGAAGAAACCGAATGGCACACGGTCTATCTCAATGGAAATCTCGGAAAAATAGCTACAGCGTCTCTTAAAAAAGGCACGAAACTATTTATCTCGGGTGATTTGAAAACACGTGATTGGCAAAATAAGGAAGGACAGGCGCATCGTTTAACGGCAGTCTATGCTGAGAAAATAAAATTTCTTAGCCCAAAATTACCAGAACATAACGATGTACAGGAATTTCCTCAAGAATACAGCGCTGATGAAAAAGCTGAGCAGGAAGTCGATGAGATATTATATTAAATCGTATGTTTGGAGAGACTGTTATTTAACTTTAACTTGAACCCATGCTGCGAGGAAAATCTTTACGAAGATTTTCTTCGTGGTTTTTTAATGAATGAGAAACGAGGACGTATCTTTTTTACTCGCCCATGACCTTAACTAACACACGCTTGTCGCGCTGTCCGTCAAACTCAGCATAAAAAACACATTGCCAGTTACCCAGATCCAGTTTGCCTGTTGTAAGAGGGAGAATCACTTGCGGATGAATCAGTAATGCTTTCAAATGGGCATCGGCATTTTCTTCGCCCGTCTCATGGTGCTTGTAATCTTTTCGGTAAGGCGCTAATTTTTCTAGCCACTGGTCAATGTCTTGAATCAAACCTTCTTCATCATCATTGACATAAATACCGGATGTGATGTGCATGACAGACACAAGTACCATGCCTTCGCGGATTTTACTCTTGCGAACAACTTTTTCTATTTTGGGTGTGATATGAACATAATCACGGCGTCTTTTGGTATGACTGAATTAAGTTTTCAACAGCAAAAATCTGTCACAAGCTTTTCTAAGCCATGAGCGGCTGTAAATATGTTTATGTTGAGCGCATTGCCTTAATAAAGTACGATGCGGTTCTAACGAGGGGGCGATGGTCAACTCACGAAGACATCGCTCTCCTGACTAATAAATTAAAAAATTTTATGACGCTAACAACTAAGTGATTATCCTATAGAAGATTACGCAAATTTCCTACAGATATTGATCGTGCTTGGCAGAAACTAGCTCGAAGTGCAAGTTTTCTAATGCTAACCTGCTAACTGATTATTTCATTAAGTAGCCTAAAGCGTGTGGATAATTCTTGCATTAGTAATTAAAAATTTGTAGCATTGCTTCGATGCTCTTTTGATGGATATAAATAATGTCAGCTAAAAAAAACTTACTTTATGAATTTTCTTCATTTTTAGGAATGAGCCTAACATTTGGATTATGCGTTGCATCCTGCGTTGTATTTTTCTCCTTTCTATCTGATCGTTTAGTAGATACTTTAAAGACTTTTGAGACTTATATGAAATACTGGCAGGATCGGTATGAAAAAGATGTATTGGAAAAACTAAAAATACCCATAGCACTAAGCAATCCTCACTCGCCAAATCTTACTAATGATGCAATAAAAATATTAACATCCAAAAAAATTGTTATATCCTCGTGTTCCTTTTAACTGTTAAAAAGAATGTCACGATTCAAAAAATAGGCATATCATTATCGGCAATTTAAGAGCGAGAATGATAAATTAAAGTACACGCGATCACACTGTTCACTCAACGTCTGGCTGCTTCAAGGCCACTATGTCCTCCTCTTTCAAGCCTGTCACATCGGCAATCTCTTCAATAGCTATATTTTTGGAGAGCATACGGAGGACTACTTCTTTTATTCCTTCTGCTTTGCCTTCCGCTTTGCCTTTTTCTACGCCTTTTTCCATCGCTAATGCTTGCGCAGTCGCAAGCTCCACCTCACGAGTTTGGATCAGGCTGGCTTCTAAGCTTAAATTTTCCATATAACGGTCATAAGCTCGTCTGTCTTTTTCAGATAATTGCAGCACATCCATCCGCTTTTTAGCTACATCAATGCCTTTCGCCTTAAACCCTTCTTGAATCGCCTCATTTTTCAGTAAATACACCCATTCGTCGAAGCCATTTTGGATAATATTTTTAAAACGCTTGAGTTGAATCAGGTAATACGTTGGATAAATATCTTGCGGACGATGATAATCAAAATTTAAGTACGATTTTTTGTCACTCTCGCTAAAAGCTAAGCTTTCTTGGGTACGTAACCCCTTGAACTCTGTTTCACCTTTGTACAAATAGTCAGTTCCTTGCCCTAGGTTAAATAATAAAATACTCACTGAAATCACTTTGGGGATGGCACTATAAGGTTGGCCTTTTTCAATATACTCGGTCACTACTTTAGAGGTGCCGAATAAAATGCGATGCCAATAATCCCATTCACTCGCCGTTTGGACTTCAATAATAATTTTTTGCTTTTTTTGTGTTTCAACAAGCAAGTCGACTCGATTGAATTTATCTGTGTTTTGCTCGCTGTTCGATTCACTTTCCAGCAAGGAATGAATGTGAATTGGCTCTTGCAATAATTCCGATAAAAACCCTTCCAAAATAACAAAATTGGCTTTTTGGCGTAAGATATTTTTAATCGCCCAATCAAATCTGACAAGTTTAGGCATGGTTTTTTTTACCTCTCTCTCATTTTTTAATGCACTTTTTTACTGGTTCTTTTACCTCAAAAAGTGACTTTATCCTTCATCTGTAGTGTCTTTTTACCAGGAAGGATGATAAAAGCCGCTAAAAACACAAGGACGTTCTATGAATAAAAAGAACGGTCGCTTTCTGTTCTGGTATCTCTATTGACCTGTTTATTGAATCTGGTTATCAATATAGCCCTCTATTTTATACAGTTAAGCTTACATTTTCCTTACATTTTTAAAATCAAAAAGAACCGAGTGTTTGAGCCAAAGATGCGCAGAAATCACAGCAAGAGAGCCGTAACCATACAAAAATTGCCGATCAATGAAATAATCAGCCAGCAGGTTAGCATTAGAAAACTTACACTTCGAGCTAGTTTCTGCCTTTTTTTCTCTTAAATTACCAGTAATTTGCATTACTGGTAATAGGTTTTTTCACAGAAAAATTGTATCAAAAGCGCGCATCTAATCTAAATCTTAACCGCAATTCATGTCAATGGATGGCGACCGTCTTCTCTTCATTGGCAGTCGCTTCTGAGTTTTTTTGCGCGAGATAACGCGCTTCAAAATTCATCGGCGATAAATAAACGCCGGGAAAACTGCCTTGCATGGCCATCATCGACACACTGCTTGCCGCATAAGGATAAAGTTGATCCATGCAGTAACCGTGCAATAGCTTCTTGGTGCCCTCCTCCGTAAAACCCAAGAGCTTGTAAAGGCCCGCTTGTTGGATTTCGGCACGCCAGAGTAAATGGCCATCGAGTTTTGCAGTCACTTGTAAGACCAGTACTGCCTCAAAGATAGCATGATCTCGCGGAGTCGCATCATTCGCCTGGACTTGTATTTCGATGAGAGGACTTGTTGTCGTGTGGAGTAAATCCATCGCCAACACCGCTGATTCAAAGAGGCTGCTTTTTGTGAAAATGCGTTCCACTGAAAAGTGCGGCCCGGAAGAATCCGTTGTTAATTCGTCTTTCATCAAGGGGTTCCTCCTTTTATTTTTAATTCAATTTGTCATCGCTTTTTTACCCTGCCTTCCTAACGAACGGCTCTCTCCCAGAGAGCCGTCTATTTTTTTAGCGAGAATGGTCAGGTGCTATGCCATCTTTTACAGTTTCTTTTTCAAAAGCGCAGGGGTGGTTTTCCATTTCATTAAGATGCTCCGCTTTTCTGTCATAAGAATAAATGGACACATTCTCGCCTGTGGGAATTAAGTCAAATATTTTCTGGGGAGTTATGTCAATCACAATT
>JBEPVM010000060.1:0-7059 GCA_041690995.1 Gammaproteobacteria bacterium
GCAAAAAACGCGCCATGCTTGTCACAAAAACACAGACGTGTATTCGCGTTTTTGTGCGGGGTCTGGTGGGAACTCAAGTAGTAAGATGTCATTATATTATATGGAAAATGAATAAACGGGATAATCATCATTTGTGTTGATATATCAACCCGAAAAAACCCTAAAAATAGAAATATGTCTATGTGAGTTAATTTAAGATTATTTTTTTTATTCTATTGGGGTTCCCACCAGACCCCGCACAAAAACGCGAATACATGTCTGTGTTTTTGTGACAAGCATGGCGCGTTTTTTGCGGGGCGACAGGCTCTGCTGTTTCTGAAAGAGCGAGATATTTTCATTTTATCAATCGGTTATCACTTTATTTTGTGGGGATCACTCAGACCCTGGCTAAGACACCACTCTTTTTTATTTTATCTTCCTTCTTTCGGGTTGCTTTTATTTTTGATTAAAAATAAAACTATTAAGTCAATAACAGCCAAAAAATGAAATAACATGCAAATATCGCTCTATACTCTCCTCTAAGACTAATAAAAATACATTATTGGATAAGAAAGGAGGGTGTTATGCGCGATCACCTCATTCAAGGGCCAAGAGTTAAAACCGAGGAGACTCGATTATTAGAAGGTATGATTAAGGGAATGTTAGAAGAACATGCGGCAGGAAGAAAAACTACAGTCAATTACAATGCAGAAGGAGAGATGATTGTTCAGGCAGGTGCTGCTTCTTATAATCTAACAGAAATACTTAAACATCATCCTGACTGGGAACAATTGCAATTTACTCCTACAGATATTGCCCGATTCAAGGAATTTTTAAATGACCCTACAACAAAATATCAACAAGATCCTGCTCTTGATCAACCTGCTATTCGTAATCAATTCCCTAATTTGCAACTCGCGGAATTAGATTCAATACGAAATTACACTGGCGAATTTTATACGGCTATTAATCATTTGTTGCGCTCGGATGGAAAACAAGAGTTTCCTGATCCTAAAACTCTCAAGTCAGGTGAGTTTAAAACAGCGCTACAGAGGTTTGCTCAGGGAGGGGGAAAGGTTGATCTTAACCAATTGGTGACAGAAGCGTTACTGAATTCTGCGATGGCAGCCAGTGCGCTGGGTAAACCTGTTCAAGATCAAATGGGATTGTATACCGCGCCTTCGGTGGGCGCGTTAATGAATAAAATAGATGAAGTAAAAGGTATCTCTATTGTATTAATGGGCAGTGGCGATGAAAGAGAGTTTGCTATTGTTGCGTACGGAGAACTCATTACAAAAGATCCTCGACCAAAGATTTCTCTTGCTCAATTACTCGACCCAGCAATAGCTGAAGGGCTAGAATTGAGTCCAGCACAAATACAAACATTGAAGGACGCTTTAAAAAGCCCTGCTGATTGTCAAGAAATTCCACTTGATGGTCCATCAAAAGCGCGTTTATTTGCTCGAATGGGAAATGAAGTGGGCGCGCAACATTTTAATCCAGAAGAAGAACTTTTCAGAGTGGACAGGCATAACCCTTACATGGATGCGTATGTCGGACGTGTGAAAGCTGGGATTGATGCTCAAGATATGAAAGAAAGTTTACAAGCCCCTGCAGGCTTTTCAAGTACGAGTGCTGCTGTACAACATGATTTTCTGGCAGGTCAACCTGGCATCATTACCCATTACAAGAGTCCACTGGGTGGTTTAAAAAATATTATGTACTTATCAAAAATGCTGCATGAGCTAGAGCGTTTAGCTTTTCCTGGTCAAGAGGTCTTACATACAAGACATGAAGAAAATCCAGCAGTAGATCCACATATTCATCTGCATGCTGAATTTGTGAGAAGTTTAAATCTCATAGAAGCACGAACAGAAGAAGAACAAAAAATCCTTGATTCTGCCAAGGGAAAGATAATGGCTGTTCTTCTATCGACTGAAGATAAGATGGATCGTCTTGTTGCTGAAGCTGAAGAGATAGTGAACCGTGCTACTAAAGAGGAAGTTGATTTAATAGATAATTTCCCAATAAGGTCTAGCAAGGAAAAAGAAGACTTTAGGAAACGTATTAATGCGATTGATATAGCTGCCAGATTAAAGATATCTGAAGTAGAAGAAAAAATCACTACTATTGCCTCAGAAGGAGTTGCTAAAGTAGAGCAGATTACTGCTGATGCTAAAAAAGGAGTTTCTTTGGCTGCTAAAGCGAGCCAGCAGGCTGTTACTGATGATGTCACTGCAAAAATTATTAAGGATTCCCATCAAAAAAATTATACATGCACACTGTTTAAATCCGTTAGCAGGCAAGCTACTGAGCATGTTAAAGAATTAATGAAAATAAGACCTGGATTAGGATTATAATAAAAAAAGTAGGTAGTTATTAAGTGAGGGAGGCTTTAGGTTCGGCTTGAAACGTCTGCTCTTTAAAGTAATCAACCGCTTGAGTCAATGATTGTACGGTCAAGATACGCATATCGCCTATTTTATCTTTGGGCGCATTCGCGTGTGGGATAATAGCAAGTTTGAAACCATGTTTCGCAGCTTCTCGTAAACGTTCCTGGCCGTTTTGAACAGGACGAATTTCACCAGCAAGACCCACTTCACCAAAAATAAGCATATTTTGTGGAACAGGACGATTACGTAAGCTTGATAATACAGCCAATAATAAAGCGAGATCAGCACCTGTTTCAGTAATGCGAACACCGCCCACGACATTAACAAAGACATCTTGATCATAAGTTGCAATGCCACTATGACGATGTAATACAGCCAGTAGCATGGCCAGGCGCTGTGCGTCTAAACCAACACATACGCGTCTTGGATTGCCTGTGTGATTTTGGTCTACCAGTGCTTGTACCTCGACTAATAAAGGGCGGCTGCCTTCTCGGGTGGCCATAATGACACTGCCTGGCACAGGCTTTTCGTAACGAGATAAAAAAATAGCGGAAGGATTATTCACTTCACGTAATCCTTTATCTGTCATCGCAAAAATACCGAGTTCATTGACAGCGCCAAATCGGTTTTTAACTGCGCGAATGACACGATAAAGACTATCTTGTTCTCCCTCAAAATACAGTACGCAATCCACCATGTGTTCTAATATACGTGGGCCTGCGAGTGTGCCTTCTTTGGTGACATGGCCTACGAGAAATAAAGCAGTATTGGTTTGCTTTGCAAAAGCGACTAATTGTGCGGCGCTTTCTCGTACTTGTCCGACTGCGCCAGGGGCTGATTGTAAAAGATCCGTATGCATGGTTTGAATGGAATCAACGACAACTACCCTCAGTTTTTCTTGCTGCATACATTTTATAATACGTTCTACATTCGTGTCTGTGAGTAATAATAAATTATTTTCTGGCAATCCCAGGCGGCGTGCGCGTAATGTCACTTGCTGCACTGATTCTTCGCCTGTGACATAGAGTACTTTAAGATGCTGGCTGAGATGAGCCAAGGTTTGTAATAATACAGTCGATTTTCCAATCCCGGGGTCACCACCCATCAAAACAGCAGAACCAATCACTAAACCGCCACCGAGTACACGATCCAATTCTTTCAAGCCAGACGATAAACGTGCATTTGTTGCATCAAGCGTGACATCCGTCATCGGGGTGATAGCAGGCTCTTCACCACTGAACCCTTGGCGATGTGGATGCGGGTTAATGAATGTGATTTCTTCAACTAAACTATTCCACTCGCCGCAGCTGACGCATTGTCCTGTCCATTTAGGATAATGCGCGCCGCATATTTGGCAAGTATGAGTGGTTTTTGTTTTTGCCATTAATTTTGAATTTTCCAGGAACCATCGGGTTGACGGCAAGCAGTACCGTAGATTTGTTGTGTTTTACCAGCCACATCAGCAGTGGAACGATATTCGCGGCAGTAACGATTGCCCTGCACAGTAACATTTTTTGTAGGAGTGACTTTGTAGCTTGCGCCTGTATTGGTATTTGTCCAATAAGCGGGTTGGCCTGCGGCGTTGTTTTCAAAGGTTCGATTTAATTTTGCTTTATCGTTTTGATCCATGTTTTGACCTAATCTATTTCCGATATAAGCACCTGCAAGCGTGCCTGCCCCGATTGTAAGAAATTTACCCGTGCCTCCGCCAAGCTGGCTACCCAACAAACCACCTGCTACACCCCCTGCGAGAGTACCCATGTCTTGATTAGACACATTTGAGCATCCTGTGAGGTTCATTAATGCAAGTAAGCTTGCTATAATCAATCCTATTATTTTCTTCATGGTGGGGTTTCCTCTTAGCCAGTTTTTAAAGATGACAAAATACATAACTTAGATTATTCAAAAAATCAATTATTCTCTATTATGTGAATAAATTCTACTATAATTTTTTCAGGGTATAAAATTATGACATATAGACAGCCTTGCCGAGATGAGAAATTTGGGGAGTATCTCTTTAGTACGAATAAGAAAAAATTAGATTTACAGTATATTTATGATCTATTATGTAAGCCTTCTCGTTATTCAACAGGGTTACCGCCAGAGCGGTTTCCGATGATTATTCAGCATTCGGTGTGTTTTGGTGTGTATCATGGAGATAAACAAATTGGTTTTTCTCGTGTGATTACGGATTATTCTGAATTTGCATCACTCTGGGATGTGATTATTGCTGAAGAATATCGTCGCCAAGGGATCGGGAAAGCACTCATGAAATATATTTTGGCTCATCCTCAGCTTCAAGGCATTTTCCGGTGGTTTTTAATGACTGAGGATGCTCACGGGCTTTATCAAAAATATGGGTTTAAGGCAGAAGCGCATAATCCGTATGTGATGATGAAAGTGAATGCGGGATAGGAAGTAAAAGAGAACATTTGTTTAATTGTGTCATTTTCACGAAAGCTTGCTTACGAAAGCGTGTCATTCCCGCGAAGGCGGGAACCCATTTTGCCATGTAGCTAAACTGATCTTAGTAAAATAATTTCCACTTGCTAAGGCAGATTTAATTGCATGTTAGAATAGGTTCCCGCCTTCGCGGGAATGACACGCTTTCGTAAGCAAGCTTTCGTGACAATGACACAGTTAAACGAACATTCTTAAATAAAAGGGATTATAGAAACATAACCCCTTTTTAGCTTTTTAGAAACGCTTAACCGAAATTATAAGCAGCAGTTAAGGTTAACAGGTTGGCACTAGGAATAGCTGTAGCGCTTGTATTGGTATTGCCTCTACCTTGAAGGTGTGAAAATTCAAGTCCTGTAGTGACCTGTGAAGTTGCATCATAGCTTGCGCCTATGCCATAAAGAGGACGGAGTGCATTTGTTGTTTTTGAATAGTAACTGATGTCGTTGTATCCGTTTAATGTATCCGAGGTATATTTCAAGGTTTGGAATACTTTAGCAGCACCACCTAAAGCATATACATTAAATCCTTGTTGAATAGGCAAATAGACTTTTCCAACTACGCTGATTGCTCTGATTTTATGTTGTAAGGAGTCCTTGGAAAGCTGAACGTTTTCAACATTGAATATTCCTTTATCTGTTCTCTTTGCATAAATACTATAGCCTGCTTCAAGGCCAATATACTGGTTGAAATTATAACCAGCAAATAATTTGCCTGCGAGTCCGCGGCTTTTTGTGGTAGTGTCAGTGTATTGGAATTCATCTACACCTGATTTTTTAAATGTATTAGCCATAGTAATATCGCTACCACCTAACCCAATCCCTGCATAAGGACCGACAATAGCTGCATTAGCCAGGGTAGTTAATAGCAATGATGAAGCGATTGCCGCGCTGAATTTCATGATTGTTTTTGTTTTCATATATCCTCTCGTTTTGTATTAGAAAAAATAAAAATCAAAGAGATTGTATCATGACCAATCTAAAATGTAAATTACTTATACACAATTGCATTATTGGTTATTTAAAGATCAATTTAGAGGCGGGCGAGATAGATAAAATAACCGACAAAAATAAATTCCAATACGATAAACACAGGGTTTAAATCTTTTGTTTCTTTGCAGCCTGTTTTAAGGACCACATAAGAAATAATGCCAACACCAAAGCCATCGGCAATCGAAAAAGTAAAAGGGATCAGGAGGGTGGTGAGCAAGCTCGGCATGCTATTCGATAAATTATTCGAGAACGTTCATTTAACCGTGTCATTCCCGCGAAGGCGGGAACCCATTTTGACATGTAGCTAAGCTGACCTTAGTAAAATAACTTCCACTGACTAAGGCAGGGTTAGTTGCCTGTCAAAATGGGTTCCCGCCTTCGCGGGAATGACACGGTTAAATGAACGTTCTCAATTATTCCACTGAATATTCACTTTAAAAAAATGCTCTAAAAATGAAAGTCAGTTTTTCATTGTTTTTCTTCTATGTCATGCGCAAATGTAGCGATGAGTAATTGTATGATAGGTTTGTTGTCTGTGATGACAGATAATTCTCTGTTTTTGTCTAATGATGGCGCTGTTAAATTAATGGAACCGACCATGGCACGCGCGTGATCAATCATAATCACTTTGGCATGAATAAGGGTGTAGGGGCTTATGTGAATCACGATACCTGCGTGTGTGAGATAATCCCAACTTTTTTTGTTCGGCTTTGATGAAAGTAGAATTTGTACGTTTATATTTGAACGCGAGGCATTGGCTAAAGCACCGATGATTTGATAGTCAGTGATATTCTCTGTATAAATTTTTATATCAGTTTTTGCCTGGTGAATGAAATCTATTATTTTTTTTCTGCTATTGTCAGGACTCCACACTAAGTTGGGATGGGTGACGTTACGGCTTGATGCTGCCAATCGGCATTAAAAACAGCCTGGATTTCTTGAACCATAGAGGGTTCGGTAATGAGTAGTGCAAAGTTACGTTCTCTATGATGCGTTTGACTAAACGCTGCGTGAGTAAGATTAAATGTCATAATGAGCGCTGTGCGTTGATCAAATAGAAATGTTTTTTGATGCAGTAAATTAAATCGAGCGCTGGGAAATTGTAAAGGGATATGCGCTTGTTGCAGGAATTGTATCGCTTGTTTATTTTCATAAGTGCTTTTATAAGGATGTGGCTCGAGTTATTAAATGTCAACTAGCTTTGCTACTTGCGTCAACTAACTTTGCTGATTAAA
>JBEPVM010000061.1:0-6986 GCA_041690995.1 Gammaproteobacteria bacterium
CAATGATTTTTTGCTTCTTTTGGGTTTCAACCAGCAAGTCTACTCGATTAAATTTATCGGTCTCTTGTACACGGTTCGATTCGCTTTCCAATAAAGAATCTATTCGCACTGGCTCTTGCAGCAATTCAGATAAAAACCCTTCTAAAATTGCAAAATTCACTTTTTGACGCAAAATATTCTTAATCGCCCAGTCGAAGCGAACGAGTTTTTGCATACGCTTTATCTACCTCTTTAATTCCTGCTTTTTTTGCCTTCAAGGCTCTGCAGAACTTGCTATGCTATCATAATTACTATAGGTGATGAATATATACTATCCCGGTTAATCAAACAAATAGGCTAGACCTAACGAGAGCAAATCTAAATTACCTGTTTTGCTCGTTCCATTTACTCGGTTCCATTGTATATTGATTGCCATGTTGGGCATAAATGAATAATCTCCACCGAGGCCAAAATAAAGATCCGTAGAATTATAATGGCCTGTAGTCAGGGTGGTTCCATTTGCCGCCAACACTGTTTCATTCGTAACAGTCACATGAGATTTGGCCCGCGCTGCACCTACTTTAGCAAAAATTTCAGCGCCTGTGTCTTGTACGGGTACAATGGCTTTAGCAGCCAGATCATAAGATTGAACTTGATCTTTTCCAACGTTGACACTGTTAAGTGTAATATTGCCATTCCCGTAGGATGTATAGCCTATTTCTGCCGCAAAATAAGGTATAAATTTATATCCGCCGTTTAAATTCCAGGCGATCCCTGTGGTACTTATATGAGTGCCAGTCGCATACGATACATCACTTATTTTTGAGGCGCCTAGGTTCGCTTCCAGGTACCATCCCATGGGTAAAGACACTTCGGCTAATGCATAAGTTGAGAAACCGACTGTTGTTGTACTCACTAAAATAAAAGCAATTTTTTTCATCGTACTCACAATATAGTATCCTTCTTAAAGTTACTCAAATTTATAAATGAGACCCAATTTAAACGCATCTGATTTGGGCGATGCCACGGTTTCGATTTTACTGTACCAGGTATACACGTATTCCGTACGCAGACTTACTTCTGGCATCACATCCGTTTGCATACCCACACCCAACTGGCCGCCTGTCTTGTTTTCCCCAACCCAACTAAAATGTGACCTCACAGCACCTGCGCGTACATAACCTAAGGTATGGTCGCTGAACATCACCCCTGGCATGAAACTGATCCCATAGCCATAAGTCGTTCTTAATGAATTACCTGTGGAGGATAAGAAACTTGTAAAAGGTGTCGCAGTGATTTCGCCGCCAAGGTATAGACTCGAGTTCACTGTCGCCCCAAACCCTGCAAAAAGATCAATAGGTACACCGCGAAAATTACTACCTGATGTAGAAGTCATTGCGTTAATGCCTAACGCCGCGCCTACATAAGGTGCTGCCCCTGCAAAAGCAATACTTGAAGTGATTGCTAACAACCCCGTTGCGATGATTGTTTTTTTAAATTTGTTTTTTAACATAGCGCTGCTCCTCATGTAGGATTCTTGTGTTTTGATTTAGAAGCAGAGATCATATAGCGTTATAAAATAAAATTCAATACTGAGCCTGATAGCTTTTATGCATTTAAAAGATTTTCATTATGATTTACCTGATGAATTGATTGCGCGTTTTCCGTTGCCACAACGCAGTGCAAGCCGATTACTGTGTTTAAATCGCAAAACGGGTATTATTACTCATCAAAAATTTATGGATTTAATAGATTTATTAGAACCGGGGGATTTATTAGTCTGTAATAATAGCCGTGTGATTGCTGCGCGCTTAATCGGAAAAAAAGCCAGTGGGGGGCGGGTAGAGATTCTCGTTGAGCGTATTTTAGATGAAAATCATATCCTCGCGCAGGTTAAGGCGAGCAAGACGCCTAAAGCAGGGAGTTTTTTGTTGTTCCCACCCGAAGTTCGTTTTGAAGTATTACAGCGTCATGAAGATTTATTTGAGCTGCGTTGTGAAGATAAAAGACCTGTATTGGAAGTGATTGAGACGATTGGCCAAATTCCTATACCGCCTTATTTTGCGCGCCTGCCTGATGCAGATGATAAGGAACGCTATCAAACCATTTATGCAGAATCCAAAGGCTCTGTTGCAGCACCCACCGCAGGGTTGCATTTTGATGCGGATTTATTAGCGCGTTTGCGCCAAAAAAATATTGAAATAGATTTTGTGACATTGCATGTCGGTGCGGGTACTTTCGCTTCGGTTCGTGTGGAGGATATTACACAGCATCGTATGCACGCGGAATATATTGAAGTGTCTGCGGCACTTTGTGAAAAGATCAAAGCAACAAAAGCGCGTGGCAAACGGACCATCGCAGTCGGTACAACGACAGCGCGTAGTCTGGAAACAGCTTGTCGTTCAGGTCATCTACAACCTTTTTTAGGTGATACGGACATTTTTATTTATCCAGGTTATTCATTTCAGTGTATTGATGCACTGATTACTAATTTTCATTTGCCCTGTTCGACATTATTGATGCTGGTTTGTGCGTATGGAGGGCATGAGGCAGTGTTAGAGGCATATAAAATAGCGGTACAAGAATGTTATCGTTTTTTTAGCTATGGGGATGCGATGTTTATTGAGTGAATAGATACAATTTGCGTCACTCTCTCAAACAAGGTAAATTAGGGAACTTCATTGAATGAAAGGATAAGGCCATGCACTTTTTTAACAATATAATCAACTGGTTAGTTAGCCCTGCTCATGCAGATATGCCTGGAATACCTGCTCAATCAGGTGGCGGTGGTACGTCATTATTGCTTATGTCAGGGGTTTTTATTTTCTTTATGTATTTTGTTATCTGGCGCCCTCAAAGTAAGCGTGCGAAGGAGCAACGTCATTTGATAAGCTCACTTGCCAAAGGGGATGAGGTTGTCACCCTCTCAGGTATTGTTGGGAAAATCGCTAAAATAAGTGATCAGTATATTGTATTAACTGTCACAGAGACGATGGAAATTACCATGCAAAAAAATTCCATTGCGAATGTTTTACCTAAAGGCACACTGAAATCAATTAATTAGGAATATTATGGTTTTTAATCGTTATCCTCTTTGGAAAAATTTGCTCGTTTTAGGCGTGATTATTATTGCGTTTTTTTATGCCGTACCGAATTTATATGGCGATGACCCTGCGGTACAAATTTCAGGGGCAAATGCAGCTATACCACTCGATACAAAAATACAAAATACGGTTGAACAGGCATTACAAACCGCGCAATTGAAATTCAAAAAGACAGAATTGCAAAATCATCGTTTATTAGTACGCTTTGCATCAACTGACATTCAACTCAGAGCACGGGACGTGATACAAGCAGCACTCGGTAATGATTATCTTGTCGCACTTAATCTCGCGCCTAAAACACCTGCGTGGCTCAAGGCAATAGGCGCAATGCCTATGAAATATGGGCTAGATTTGCGTGGCGGTATTCATTTATTAATGCAAGTAGAGACAGACTCTGTACTGAAGCAACAGATGGAAGGTGTTTCAAGTACGATTTCTCAGCTACTGCGCACTGAACGCATACGGTATGCGGCTATCACACAGCAAAATGGAAATACGATAGCCATAGATTTCCGTACCATAGAGACCTTAAGCGCTGCAGATAGTCTATTACGTCAGCATTTTCCTGACTTTAGCTGGACGAAAAATAATTTAACGCTACAAGGTGTATTCTCGCCTGCTCTATTGCAACAAGCACAGCAAGATATTTTAGACAAAACAGCCGCCACTTTGCGTAACCGTGTCAATGAGTTGGGAGTCTCAGAAGCTATTGTGACGCAACAAGGCGCAACGCGTATTGCTGTCGATTTACCCGGTATTCTCGATACAGCCGAAGCTAAAAATATTTTAGGTAAAACAGCCACTTTAGAATTTCATTTAGTAGATACAGAATTAGTAGACACGCAACATGATGCACGGCATATCACAGGCCATACAGTCCCTTCAGGCACTCAATTATATTTATTGAATGGACAGCCTGTATTATTAAAAAATCAAATCATTTTACATGGTTCCTCTATTATCAGCGCGCGTTCGGGTATGGGTGATGATGGGCGTTCTTCTGTCGATGTACGGTTGGGTGGCAGCGAGGAAAGCTTTTTTATTCATGCCACCGCAGAAAATATCGGCAAGCCTATGGCCATCTTATATGTGGATATTAAACCGCAAATTCAAATGATCAATGGGCAGAAAATCATTCATTATATTACTGAACGTTGCTTGATTAGTGTTGCAACCATTCAGTCTGCATTAGGTAATTCTTTTCAAATTACAGGATTATCGAGTCAAGAGGAAGCGCGAACACTTGCCTTACTCTTGCGTGCAGGGGCATTGCGTGCGCCTGTCGCTGTTATTGAAGAACGAGAAATGGGGCCAAGCCTGGGTGAACAAAATATTCATAAAGGTGTGATGTCTGTTGCAGTGGGTTTCTTACTCATCGTTTTATTTATGGCATTCTATTATCGCGGGATGGGATTAATAGCGGATTTAGCATTGGGCGTTAATCTCCTATTAATTGTTGCGATTTTATCACTCTTGGGCGCAACGCTGACGTTGCCAGGTATTGCGGGTATCGTACTCACTGTCGCAATGGCGGCAGATGCGAATGTGCTTATTTTTGAGCGTATTCGTGAGGAATTGCGGAATGGCGCAGGTGTCCAAGCAAGTATTTATGCGGGCTATGAAAAAGCATTAGTCACGATTGTTGACGCAAATGTCACAACATTAATTGTCGCCATCGTCTTATTTAGTTTAGGTTCCAGTGTTGTTAAAAGTTTTGCGGTAACAGTGACCATTGGGTTACTTACGTCAATGTTTACCGCGATCACAGGCACGCGCACTCTGGTGAATTTGATCTATGGTGGAAAACCCGTTAAACGTATTTCAATAGGGCTATAAAATAATATGGAATTCTTTAAACATAATACACAAATTAATTTTATGGCACAGCGTAAAGGTGCTGCTGTTTTATCTCTTATTTTATTTTCTTTGTCATTGCTGTCGCTCTTTATTAATCACTTACATTTAGGTTTGGATTTCACAGGCGGTACGCAAGCTCAACTCAGCTTTACTCAACCTGCGGATCTCAACCAGATTCGTGATCGTTTGCAGAATGCGGGTTTCACAGAAGCAATAGTCAATAGCTATGGGACTTCTAAAGATGTTCTGGTGAGTTTAGTCCCTAAAAAAATAGCTGAGAATAATAAAGCTGATAAAGAAACAAATAAAAAAGATGAAATCATGCGCCAGATATCATCTGCATTACCCGATGCGAAAATACAGCAGGTTGATTATGTCGGCCCGCAAGTCGGCCAGGAATTAGCAACCAAAGGCGCGCTGGCTGTCGTCATTGCCTTGCTAGGAACGATGATCTATATTGCATTGCGTTTTGAATGGCGTTTTGCCATCAGCTCAACAGTTGCATTAATTCACGACCCTGTTTTGATCCTCGGCATTTTTTCTTTTTTTCATTTGGAATTTAATTTAATTGCACTTGCGGCATTATTAACAGTGATTGGCTATTCTCTGAATGACACCATCGTTATTTTTGACCGAATACGTGAAAATTTTCGTAAGCTGCGTAAAGCAACCTCCATTGAAGTCATCAATCAATCTATCAATCAAACACTCTCACGCACAATTATGACTTCTGCTTTAGCACTCATGGTCGTGCTGGCATTATTTTTTCTAGGCGGCAGCATGTTGCATGGGTTTGCTTTAGCAATGATTATTGGCATTGTCGTGGGTACCTATTCCTCTATTTATGTGGCGGGTTCATTATCGTTATTCTTAAAAATCACACGCCAGCATTTATTGCCTGTGACAAAAGAGATTCTGGATAGCCGGCCATAGGTTTTTCAGGAGGCGATACTATGAGTTTAATTGTTGGTGTAGATAATTTTGGAAAAGCAATTCAGCAAAAATTGTCTTTTATTGATAAGAGCTTATTGATTAAAGAAATTTTTGATAATGCCATGATAGAAGTTTCGGTGATTATACGCCCTCGGCGTTTCGGTAAAACATTTAATTTATCTATGCTTCATCATTTTTTAGCTTCTGAAGTTTACGGGCTTAAAACCCAAGGTATTTTTGATCATTTAAAAATAGCCCAGGCAGAGGATAATTATATGCAACATCAGGGGAAATACCCTGTGATTGCAATGACATTTAAAAGCATCAAACATTCATCTTACGAAAAAGCTTATGCCAGCCTGGTCAGTGTGATCCGCGTAACTTATGAAGAACACTCTTATTTATTATCAGATAGCCTATTAAGTGAGGGTGAAAAAAGAATCTTTGAAGATATTTTATGTGAACGCGCAAGCACAACTAATATAACCGCATCCTTATTAAATTTAAGCAATTATCTTTACCGTTATCACAAAGTCAAGCCCTGGGTTTTAATTGATGAATATGACACACCTATTCAGGCAGGGTACTTATGTCATTATTACCCAGAAATCATCGAACTCATGCGCAGCTTGCTTGGGGACACGTTGAAAGGGAATATGTATATGCACCGCGCTGTGATGACAGGCATTTTGCGCATTGCAAAAGAAAATTTATTTTCAGGCTTAAATAACGTACAAATTTTTTCTGTTTTAAATGCAGAATATTCAGAGCATTTTGGTTTTACAGAAACAGAAGTAGATGAAGTACTTCAGAAAAACAATTTGCAACATTTATCGACTGACATTAAAGCCTGGTATAACGGTTATCATATTGGCAACACACAAATTTATAACCCATGGTCTATTGCGAATTGCATTTACAAAAAAGGTACGCTCCAACCGTATTGGTTGAATACCAGTGATAATGCCTTAATTAAGCAAACGATAGCGCATGCGGATGCTCTTCTTAAAATAGACTTTGAAAAAATTCTGGAAGGTAAGCCTGTCGAGGCGCTTGTTGATGAAAACATTACCTTCGCTGATTTGGATGGGAGTGGTGATAAGTTATGGACCT
>JBEPVM010000062.1:0-6972 GCA_041690995.1 Gammaproteobacteria bacterium
TAAAGTCAGTTTAGCTACAGGGCAGAATAGGTTCCCGCCTTCGCGGGAATGACACCGTTAAATGAATATGCTCGATTTTATTGGTTCTATGTTGAATATACTGACGTTAACCTATAACCATTTTATTTATTCGTAATCCTTAACGGGGATTTCGTGGTGTAGTAGTGAGTTCTAAATCTTTTTTTACATCCTTTACTGATTTTTTCAAATCAGGATGTGGTGATTTCCCGAAAATAGAATGTCTACTGGAGAGGTTTGAATTTTGATTTCTCCTCAAAAGCGATGGAACGATGGAAAGAGCATTGGCAACTGCGTAATAGGCTTTTTTAAAGGCGGTAGTGACTGGGCTTGGATCTTTTGTAATGATTTCAAAGTCAGAGCGTTTCTTTCCATTAGCCACTTCTGTAAGAGACTTATATGCAGCTACGACTCTGTTTCTATGATGATCTAAATCATCTTCTAATACGGATTTTGGTGATTTTAATATAGCTATTTCTCTAAAAACAGCTTCCATCTGTTCTGCTAAAGGCTTTATGTCGTCTGGAAGGTCTATTTTATTCACGTCTGTGAACTTGCCATGCTTTATATTGCCCATTATTATTTGTAAAGCTGATAATAAACTTTTCTGCTCTTTAGGTTTAGTAGGGTCCATCATTCTTTTGCTATATTCTTTTGCCAGATGATTTCCTTGTTTTGTAGCTGACTCTAGCATATTCTCATAGGCTGTCTGGAAATGTCCTTCCCAAAATTTTTTGAGTGCTGGCGGTGTATCTTTGGAATCGATAGCTGATTTCATTGAGTCATACGTATCAGGATTTACTAATCTTTTAATAATTTCTTTAAAATGTTCGCTTTTTTGGGGGTCAGGAAAATTTGAAGGGTCTTCACGATGGCCTTTAATATCCTTAAAAAAATTTGCTAAGAGTATGGGAGGAGATAGCGGTTTTTTTGGCATAAGGCACCTATTTTTAATAAAGATATACCTTAGGTATAGTCCAAAAAATGTATATTTCCTTATGATATTACTTAACTACTTATTTCTTATTGATTTTCTTGAATGCAGGTTTGCCAGTTAACCCATACGTGCTGGAATCACTAACCGATCCCCTTCCTGGATACGATTACTCGCAAGTAAATTTGCAACACGTAATGTAGGTGCTGTTGTATGGAATTTTTTTGCAATTTTTTCTATCGTGTCATTTTCTCGTACTAAGTAAATGGTATCCCCTTCTGCGAGTTGATATTTTTGAGTGGGATTTATTTTATTAAAATGCGTTGGAATAATGAGTTGCGAACCCGCAGAAACCGCATGGCTCTCTGCCAGATTATTCGCAGCAAGTAATGTTTGCATTGGTATATGGAATTTATCAGAAATCTTCTCCAGATTATCCCCTGAACGCACGATATAAAGCGTGTCATCTGGTTGTAAAGAATAATGTCCCTCTATATGACTTTCTACTATATGACTTTCTATAGGAATAGGCGGATGCGGAGTATTAAATTCTTTTGTTGTGGCGAGTAAAGCATCTTCGATTGGAATTTTATCAGACGTTGTTGGTTGAGAGTGATATAAAAGAGATTGGGTGAAATTTTCAGTAAACCGCGCTACATTTTGAATGGGTAATACTAATTGATAAGGACCATTAGGATCGGTTGTGGTGTGATTGTAACCTGGATTAAGTTGCTTTAATGAATTAAAACTTAAGCCTGCAAGAGAGGCCGCATGGTTTAAATTAATTTGCCTACCTACGTCAACTTGTGCCAAATAAGGCGCGTTATGTACGAAAGGAAAATGAATAGGGTATTGCTTAGGGTTTGCGATAATAATCGCTAATGCCAGAAGCCGTGGAACATAATCACGTGTTTGCTGTGAAAGTGGAAGTGACCAAAAATTTGTGTTTTTGCCATCCCGAATATTGCGGTGAATAGCCGCTAATATATTTCCTTCGCCTGTATTATAGGCTGCTAAAGCAAGCAACCAATTCCCATCAAAAAACCCGCCTAGATACACGAGATAATTTAAAGCCGCTTTAGTGGAAGCGATAACATCGCGGCGACCATCATACCACCCGTTTTGTTTAATACCTAAACCTGCCGCCGTATTTGGCATCATTTGCCATATACCACCTGCGCCTCTCGAAGAATAAGCAAAAGGATTATAAGCACTTTCGATCATCGGTAATAAAACCATTTCGATGGGCAAATGCCGTAGTCTGACTTGTTGTGAAATATAGTAAAGATAAGGCGCTGCGCGCTCAGTGCAGTGCAGTAAAAAATCTGGATTACGCATAAAAAAAGCAAGCTGTTCTTGAACTTCAGGACTGTTTTCATAATGGTGCAAGGTAAACTCTGACCGTAACACATCCCAAATATTTTCAGCGTTTTGATAGCGATTTAAATCAGCCACTAAGCTTTGTTTGCGTGCTTCAGAAAAATGAGCGCTTTGTTGATAAATTTGGATTCCTTCGATATTGGGAGAGGCCAGCAAGAGGCCACTCATGACGGTACTGAAAATGCCAAGTATTCCATTTTTTAGTGTCATTATTGTCAACCGAAAAGAGATAAAAAAGCCTCTCGAATAGTATCATAGAAATAGTTACAGGATAAGAGTTTTACGCAAGCGCTTATTTTTACAAGGATTTTTCCTACTCCGATTCTTCTATTTAGAATAATTTTTGCTCTATATAATAAATTTTGCTAAATACCTGCTATACCTAAATTAGACAATAATTAATCAAATTTAGGAGGTGGGTTATGGCGAATCCTCGAGAAATTTCTCCCAAGACCGCTAATCAGGTGAGAGAGGAAATTAACAGTATTAGGGGTCACTTATTATATGAAAAATTTAATATTAAGGAACCTGGATCTCCTCTTATTATAATTAATGGAGAAAAAAGGCCTGTTCCAAAGACTGTCTACCAAGCTTATAAAGAGATGATGCAGGGTCTAAAAGAAGACCCAGTGGAAGCGCTTGCTGTTTACCATGCACATTTTAAAGTAGCGATGAGACCTGAACGTGGCCATTTTCCTCGTGATGAGCGAACAAGAGCATTTTACCAAGCAGCTGCCTCAAGAAAAGGCGAGGATATTTTTCCTGGTAATCTACAAGCTGCAAAACAATTCGATGCTTACTTAGAGAAAGCAGAGGCTACTATCGTAGAATTTCAGGATAAGACCTCTAGCCAAGCAAAGCAGGAGGTTAAAAACGTTAAAAATAACTTATTAGAAAAAGAATTTAATATTACGGGATTTGGATTTCATTCTATTAAAATTAATGGAGAAAGAAAGACTATTCCAAAGAATGTCTACGAAGCTTATACAGAAATGAAGCAAGGTCTAAAAGAAAATCCAGTGCAAGCACTTGCTTTTTACTATGCCTATTTGAAAGTAGCGGGGAGACCTGCATATGATCATCCTTCTCGCCATGAAGAAACAAGAGCGTTTTACCAGGAAGCTGCTGCCAGAAAAGGCGATGACATTTTTCCTGGTAACCCACAAGCTGCAAAACAATTTGATGATTATGTGAAGAAAATAGAGGCTAATATTGCGAAAAGAAGAGCACCTGAGCAAACAAAATATTTAGAATTTCAGGATACACTTAAAACTGAAATAAATAACATACAATCTATGAGAGAAAACTTTCATCAATTAAGTAATATGATACAAGAAATGAGTGCAATAATAGTAAATGACCAAAGAAAAGCAATTGATCCTGAGGCAGCGAAACTTTATCCTGATCTTTTGGAAATTGATGGCCCTGATGTGCAAAAACACGTTGAATTTCTAGGTCAGGTGATTGCTCGCATGCAGATGGCAGCTTCCAGAGGAGACGTTAAGGCATATCAAGAGGATGCTTGTATTGTGTTGGATTGTATTTCGCCTTATATGGAAGGCGCTGGTTTAAATAGAAAATCGATGCCACAGCTACAAGCTCACCTGCAACGATTTAAAAATAGCATCAGGACTTTTGGAAATCATCATCATGTAGTAATGACTAGTTTAAAAGATAAAAAAAATGCGCTCTATATCAGTTCTGCTTTAGAAGCAGTATCGGTGGTAGCGGCAGGGCCTATAGGAAATATCGATGGCGGTGATTTAGCTGCCAGGGCGCTCAGTACTGGTATTGGAGTGGCGGGTTCACCTTCGGGTATACAAGCAGGCATGGAAGCAGGAAGCGCCAGGCTTGGTTCGGGTTTTCAGGCAATAGGCGAAGGAAAAGCGCGCGAAGAAGTGTTACCTCATGTGCATCTGGCAGACCATAGAACATCTAATGTAGGAGATATGTATGCTAAAATCAAAGCGGAAGTCGCACAGCCTGACAATCAACTGCAATTAAGGAAAGCAGCTATTTTGGCGGGGGTATCTGTGGCAGTTCCTCCACTTGCACCCCTTATTGCAGGCTTATCGACAGCCTATAAGGTAGTCAATATTGCAAGCAATGCGTATTCTCAACATAGACTGTTTCAAGCAGAGGAGGAAAAATCCATCGCTGAGAGAACAAAGCATGAAGGCAAAATGCAACAATATCTGGTTGATTCTCCAAATCATAGTCGATATCAAGAGCGAATTGAAGTTTGGGGAGAACAACAAACCAAGCAGGAGCCATCAGCAGAGAATACGGCTCGCTCTAAATCAAAATAATAAAGTTCTCTAAATAAGAGATATGACATAGGTTTAAACTATAAATTTTTATTCAATTTCTGTTACTATTCATTTATTATTTTTTATTATTTATTATCATTAAAAAGAGAAAATTTTGATTAAAACTTACCGTACCATCCAACAATGGGATCATTGGTTAACACAACTTCTTGGCATGCGTGTATTAGAAGCTGAGAAAAAGTTGTTGACACATTTATTAGCGGAGCGCTATGGAAAACATGCTTTACTGATCGGAGTGCCACGCCAACAACTCTTATTAGAATCCAGCATCATATTTAATCGCGTTATTATTAGTCCTTTTGTGCATAAACCAAAACCAGCGCATTGTATTGAAGGGGATTTTTATCAATTACCTATTACGCCAGGCAGTATTGATTTAGTCATATTGCCACATACGTTGGAGTTGATTGATAATCCGCATCAATTACTCTCGGAAGCCTGTCGTATTGTTAAACCAGAAGGCGATATTATTATCATAGGATTTAATCCTGTCAGTTTATGGGGATTAAAAAAATATTTAATGAAAAATAAACAGATGCCTTGGGCGGGGAATTTTATAAGAGCCACTAAAATTATGAATTGGCTGAGATTAGCTGATTTTGAATTAGTGAAACAAGACAGGCTATTATTTAGGCCACCTATTGCAGAACAAAAAATGTATCAAAGACTTGAATTTTTAGAATGGATCGGTGCTAAGTGTTTGGTACCCGGTGGGGCTTATGCGCTCACTGCAAAAGCAAAAGTGATTCCACTGACACCGATTAAATTACATTGGAAGCAAAAGCCAACAGTTATGTCTACGACTATTCCAGGTTCAATTATGCGAGATACCAAATGAAAGAAATCAGCATTTTTACAGATGGCGCATGCCGGGGAAATCCAGGACCTGGAGGATGGGGTGCGCTCTTGCGATACCCTGATCATGGAAAAAAAATATTAGGTGGAGAATTAAATACGACAAATAATCGTATGGAGTTAATGGCCGCTATTAAAGCACTTGCTGAGGTAGAAGAAGCCTCTCACATAAAACTCTATACAGATTCTCAATATGTACAAAAAGGCATAACAGAATGGTTGCCTGGATGGAAAAAACGCCATTGGAAAAAATCGGATAATCAACCTGTTAAAAATGTAGATTTATGGCAAGAACTTGATAGACAAACACAACGCCATCATGTTTCCTGGCACTGGGTTAAAGGGCATAATGGGCATATCGAAAATGAGTTAGCCGATAGATTAGCTAATCAAGCTATTGATCAACTAGAAAAATAAAGCAAGAGGTCAAATCAATGCGTCAAATTGTTCTTGATACTGAAACAACAGGTCTTCGTGTGGCGGATAACCACCGCATGATTGAAATTGGTTGTGTTGTCATCGAAAATCGCAAAATAACAGAAAAATATTATCATCAGTATATTAACCCAAAACGTCCAGTGGATGAGGCAGCTTTCGCCATTCATGGATTATCTAATCAATTTTTAGAAGATAAGCCTATTTTTACAGCAATTTTAGAAGAATTTATGGCATTTATTGATGGCGCGGAACTCATTATTCATAATGCGCCATTTGATCTGGGATTTATTAACAATGAACTCCTTATGACGCAAAAAAAATGGCCGACACTGGAATCAAATTTTACAATTATTGATACGCTTGTTCTAGCAAGACAATTGCATATTGGTCAGCGTAATAGCCTGGATGCGTTATGTAAACGGTATAAAATAGATAACTCACACCGTAATTTTCACGGTGCGTTATTAGATGCACACTTATTAGCAAAAGTGTATTTGGCCATGACGGGCGGGCAGGGGAGTTTATTTGATGAAATAAAAATAAAACCTGTCAAGGCAGAGTTATCAAATGCAGTGGGGACAAATGACGCTGCAACAGTGCCTATCAAAAAACCTCGGAAATTAATTGTCTTAAAGGCAACCCCGGAGGAACTGGCTTTGCATGAAGAAAGGTAGTAAGTGTTTACTATACGCATCAAGAATGATATTTAAGAAGCATAAAAAGAATACTTATGGCAGCAATCAGCATTCCGCCCATTCTTAACAAAATAGAATTTTCAAGAACTTTAAGCCTATTATTTAGATATTCTCTGGTTACCAATTTACCATCTATCAATTCAGCTAATTTTCTTGCATGAATTTCGGCTTGCGCATCGGAAACACCCGCTTCTTTTAATTCGGGTTGATATTTAAGAATATCTGTTAAATGTGTTGACATCCTTTATTCTCCCAATTATGTCCTAATGATTATTAAATGACAATTAGCTTTGCCGATCGCGACAACTAACGTTGCCGATTA
>JBEPVM010000063.1:0-6841 GCA_041690995.1 Gammaproteobacteria bacterium
GCCACCAGACCCCGCACAAAAACGCGAACACACGTCTCGATTCTTGTAAAAGACGGGGCGCGTTTCCCGCAACAAGTGCGGGACAAGCTTTGCGGAGCGGGTGACAGGCTCTGCTGCTCCTTATTTTCTGAGAACTACTCAGGCAAAAAGCGCGTCTAATTCTACATCACTCTGTGAGAGGGTCTTCCCTGAAACAAAAACCTATCTTTCTGCCACCACGCTTATTTTAACCATAGCCATTATATCGCCATGCACTTCGATTTCAATGTCATATTCCCCAATCTGACGCAATACACCTGATGGCAATATGACTTCACTTTTATCAACCGTGATACCTGCTGCTGTAATAGCATCAGCAATATCTCTTGTCCCTACAGAACCAAATAATTTACCTTCTTCACCCACTTTCATAAAAATAGTGATGGGTTTTAATTCAGCCAATTTTTGTTGTCTGGCATGGGCTGCTTGAAGTGCTTCCGCAGCGATTGCTTCTAATTCTGCGCAACGCATCTCGAATTTCTTCGCGTTTTCAGCAGTGGCATAAGTGGCTTTGCCTTGAGGCACTAAAAAATTACGCCCATAACCCGATGCAACTTCTACAGTTTCGCCTAACGCGCCTAGATTACGGATATTGTTTAATAAAATAACTTTCACTTTTTTTACCTCTTTAAATAAAAATTTAACCTTTGACGAAAATTGAATAATACATCTAATAATGAAATCAATGCGATAAACATTACGCTCTCAGGTAAGAGCAGTAGAGTTGCGACATAAACTAATAGTAGCCAAAACCCACTGTATTTTGCTGAAGCGAGTAGAGAGTGCGCTAAACTTAACCCTGCTACACAAAAAAACCCATAAAAAACGGGTTGTACATCTGTGACTGTTGGATTATGCCAAAAAGAGGCCAATAAAACTAAAATAAATAACCCACCCATCGTATAATTTAAACGAATAGAATAGAGTTCTTTACGTAATTCACCCGCGTTAAACAAAGTCGCTTGCCACCATCTTGATAATGCCACTTGTAATAGCGCATTTAATAATAATGACACCGCAATCAACCCTGTCGCGTAGGGTTTGATTGTATTAATTGCCTGCAACTGCGTTTTCATATCCGTTTCTGGCAATCCACTGAGCATCGCTGTTGCTCGAGTGAGATAAGCGGTTAATTGCATGCCCCACCAATGTTGAATATCAGGATAAATACTATGTACGATGATTACCGTGATAAATGCCAATAACAGGGAAAAATTCAACAATAAACTCCAGTTATTGTAACATCGCAACAAGACGGCCAATAACCACACCAAAATATTACTGAGTATAACAATCCCAACTGCCATCAGCGCCATGCCTGCCTGTTGAGTGGGCGTTGATGTCGTATAATAGCCGAGCAAGGCAGGGATTGTTGCAGCACAAAACACTAAAGCGCCTTCAATAGCGCCTTTACGCAGAGTCACTAATCCTGCAATTAAAATGCTGGTGCTTCCTAATAACGGAATATAAGCAACTACAAAAGCCACTGCCATTGCTTGCAGACGGTTTTGGAGAATAAAATCAGTTACTCGACGTAGTATACTCATCACATCTACACTTTATTTATTAATGTTTGTCTGTGTAAGGCAGCAATGCTAAAAAACGTGCTCGTTTGATTGCTATTGCCAATGGCCGCTGCCAACGCGCTTTCGTTCCTGTAATACGACTTGGAACAATCTTTCCATTTTCAGTAATAAATTTCTTGAGCATATAAACATCTTTATAATCGACTTCATCGAGTTTATTACTCGTGAAATAACAAAATTTTTTACGACGAAACATACATTGACTCCTACTATTTATTTATACTATTGTTGAACAAAAATATCGGCTTGATCTTCTTCATCCACTGCTATTTTTTTAGATTTAGAGCGATCATCACCGCTATCTTGTTCAGACGGGCTGCTTTCTTGACGGTTATCTTTTTCTTTTAATAAATGTGACGGTTCCGTGATAGCCTGCTTTGTATTAATAATAAGATTACGAATAACAGCATCATTAAAACGAAATGCATTGCTCAACTCGGTGAGGGCTTCTTTATCACATTCGATATTCATTAAGACATAATGTGCTTTAAGAATTTTATTAATAGGATAAGCCAGCTGTCGGCGACCCCAATCTTCTAAGCGATGAATTTTGCCTTGTCGTTGCGTGACTATATTAGTATAGCGCTCAATCATGGCGGGTACTTGTTCGCTCTGGTCAGGATGAACCAGAAATACAACTTCATAATGTTTCATACTTTAAAGCTCCTTATGGATTAAAGTCTTACCCTGAATATTCGAGGGTGAAGACAAGGAGAAAATCACTCTCTTAAATGATCTTCAAAAAAGAGGCTAATCCTACGCAACCCTATTGAAATATGCAACATTTATTTTGATAGACTGTGTCTTGCTAAGCTCTTCATTTTCTTTATGATTTTCACCTTGACAAATGAGAGTAAAAACTTTGAGAATAGGCGTCCATTTCTATTCCTCCTAAAATGGCTACGTAGCTCAGCTGGTTAGAGCGCGGCACTCATAATGCTGAGGTCGGTGGTTCGAGTCCACCCGTAGCCACCATAGAATCAATGGGTTAGGAGAGGTTACACCAGTATTAAAAATATCATTGTAGCAAATTTGTAACACTTGTTTTTCTCAAAACTTCATTCTTGGCTAACTTGTTTATTGCCTCGGAGTTATTAATTTTAACTTGGGCGATACTGGGATCGAACCAGTGGCCCCTGCCGTGTGAAGGCAGTGCTCTCCCTCTGAGCTAATCGCCCGATTTTTGAGAATTGTAGGCGGGGTTATGGGGTAGGTCAATCTATATATACCAATAATATATTTAGGCTTTATAAAATCACTGCTACAATAGGCCGCTTAATTTATAGATTAATAGGCTAGTTATGACGGTGGTTACTCGTTTTGCTCCCAGCCCTACGGGTTATTTGCATATTGGCGGTGCGCGCACAGCATTATATTGCTGGTTATATGCTCGTAAAATGCAAGGCAAATTTATTTTACGCGTGGAAGATACAGATCGAGAACGTTCAACACAAGAATCCGTCAATGCCATTCTGGAGTCAATGCAATGGTTGGGCCTGGCTTATGATGAAGGCCCTTATTATCAAACAAAGCGTTTTGACCGTTATCACGAAGTGAGCGAGCAATTATTAAAAGAAGGGAAGGCTTATCGCTGCTATTGTTCAAAAGAGCGTTTGGAAAATTTACGAAATCAGCAAACAGAAAATAAAGAAAAACCTCGTTACGATGGTTTTTGTCGTGATAAACAAGAAACCCAAACAAGCAGTTATGTGATACGTTTTCGTAATCCAGACACAGGTGTTGTGGAGTTTGATGATTTGATTCGCGGTAAATTAGTTTTTAGTAATAGGGAATTAGATGATTTAATCATTGCACGTAGTGATGGAACGCCTACTTATAATTTTACGGTGGTTGTTGATGATTGGGATATGAAAGTGACGCACGTTATTCGTGGGGATGATCATATCAATAATACACCACGGCAGATTAACATTTTAAAAGCATTAGGCGCTCATTTACCACACTATGCGCACGTTTCGATGATTTTGGGTAGTGATGGCAAACGTCTTTCAAAGCGTCATGGAGCGGTGGGTGTGATGCAGTATCGCGAAGAAGGCTTTTTGCCAGAAGCTTTATTAAATTATTTGGTGCGTTTAGGCTGGTCACATGGTGATCAAGAAATTTTTTCGAAAGAAGAATTGATTCATTTATTTGATATTCACGGGATTAATAAAGCACCTGCTGCATTTAATCCAGAAAAATTACTCTGGCTCAATCAGCATTATTTGAAAACGAGTCCGCCTAACCGTGTTGCTCAGGAACTTGCGTGGCATATGCAGCGTTTGGGTATAGATGTTACCCAGGGCCCGCCATTGTCTGCTGTAGTAGAAGCGCAGGCTGCACGCGTCAAAACTTTAAAAGAGATGGCAGAGAAGAGCTGTTATTTTTATGGCGAAGTGCATTATAAAGAAGAAGCAGTTAAAAAGAATTTAACACCGGATATGATTTCTATATTATCAATGATTCAGGAGCATTTGGCGAAATTGGAAGAATGGCGAGCAGAAGCGTTGCACCAAGTGGTTCTGGAGACATCTGAAAAATTAGCGATAAAAATGGGGAAAGTGGCGCAGCCGCTACGTGTCGCTGTCACAGGTGACACCATTTCACCGCCTATTGATCTCACATTAGCGCTATTAGGACGTGAAAAGACCCTGTCTCGTTTGAACGATGCTTTGGTCTTATGTACAAAAAATTCATCGGGTTGATAGTTTTTAAGGGTTTTTAGATTGACAAAGCAAAATGGACTGCTAGAATCGCTGCTCTATGTTGGTAGGCGGGGCTATAGCTCAGCTGGGAGAGCGCTTGCATGGCATGTAAGAGGTCGGCGGTTCGATCCCGCCTAGCTCCACCAAATAATAGCGACATTTCCTCAAATGTCCCCATCGTCTAGAGGCCTAGGACATCGCCCTTTCACGGCGGTAACACGAGTTCGAATCTCGTTGGGGACGCCAAATTAATCAGGGTCTTTCCCACTTTAGGGGACACTTCTCCTATGAACACAACCCTCTAACTCGGTAGAGTATTTATTTGTGGGGCAGGATTTTCGCGATTTCTAGCGATTTACATCGCAAATTTAATAAATCTTTAGAACGTGAACAACATACTGCTATTGATTGGGCTGAAGAAACAACTTCTTTCTCTTATATTGCACCTTGCTTAAATTCCATTACAAAAGCACAATTCGCCCACTATTTCTTGCTTTTTAAAGAACAAGAAAAAGATAAACAAAAACCAACATTATCTTCTTCTTCTTCGCAACAAGGCTTAGAATACACAGAGTAGGAAAAAGTTCTGATGATCAATCTGCTATAATAACCTAACCGTTCCTTTAATATTTATTAATATAAGAGGTTATAACTTTATGAAAATAAATCCAACATTAAAGCTGCTTCTTGTGTTTGGTTTCTCGGCTATTGCTGCGGCTGCAACATTTCCTTATGGCTACAAATTTGCAACGTTATTCCATTTAAGTAGTCGCACTTTGCATTTGTCACTTGCTTATCTATTCGGCGTGGTCGCTTGGTTGGCTAACATGACGTTAGGAGCTTATTCATTATTGAATATAAAAAAAGAAAAACAGACCGGAAATGTCTTTGCTATGGCGATCTTAAGTATTTTCGGCGCGGTGCCCATGGGCTTTTTTAGTTATGAAGCTTATCAAGGGGCTTTACCAGCGAGCTTAAATGCCATCAACAGTCTTATCGTTATTATCGTCAACACGGGTATCAATTATACTGCAATTTTAAATTTGCTAAAAAGCAGCAAAGAGCTTATTAAAAAAATGGGTGAGCATGTAATAAACTGGGTACGCTTTTCATTTTGCACAGTGGGGGGAGTAACAGGTGCTTTAGTAAGCCTTACTGCCTACCTGGCTACTACTAATGGGCTTGCTCATATTTTTATGCACTATCATTTAACGCCTTCTCTCTCGTTATATATAGCGGCCATTCTAGCTATTATTATTTGGCTTCCTTTTGGTGCTTTGTACGTCAATTCAACGCAGGCTGTAGTAGCTAAAATCTATAATTTTTTTTCCAAAGAAAAGCATGCCTTTAAAAAAATAAAATTATTTAATATTATTTTTATTTTATTTGCCTTGATGTCGGGTACTGCATTTGCACAAATGGTGTTGGACTTTTATCATCCTCACAATATGATTCCGACATTTTTTAAATTACCTCTCATTCAAGCTATCGCTTCCAATGGGCTTATGCCATTCGCGTTGTTATCTTCGGGGGCAGTTAATTATTTTGCTTTAGTGAATGTTATTCATTATTTTAAGAAAAAGTGATAATTTACGCTGTGCTGCTTTTTCTCATTATATTTAAATTGCTTGGAGCTTATGCTCTTTTATTATTCCTAAACGAATAGCCCAAAGTGTAAGCCCCACATCACTGCTAATATTGAGAAGATTAAGAATACGATAACGATAGCCATGCGCCGTCTTTGGGCTTATACATAATTTTTCAGAAATTTCTTGTATGTTTTTACCATCGACAATCATCAGCATGACTTGTAATTCACGCAAAGATAGTTTATCCAGCTCAGATTCTTGCGTTTTACTCGAATTTTTAAACGCTAACTGTTGGGCAATGTCGCGACTGAGATAGCGTTGTCCCGCATGTACCGTATGAATGGCGTGGATCATTTCCTCTGTTGTACAGCCTTTAGTAATATAACCTGCAACGCCTGCTTGTAATAAGCGTGAAGGGTAAGGTTCATCGGTACGAGCGGTCACTATTAAGATTTTAATATCAGGGTTATGCCGTATTATTCTATTGGTTGCTTCCAAGGCATCTATGAAAGGTGGTCGTATATCCATTAGTACAACATTCGGCATTAATTCTTTTGCTAAAAGGACTCCCTCTTCATCAGTAGACGCATTACCAATGACTTTAAACCCTGGGATATCTGCCAGTAAACGTGTAATAGCTGCACGGATAAGCGTATGATCTTCGACTATCAAAATTTTAATCAATGATTCTGTCCTCCCACTGGGTAGCTATTCGCAAGTTTAAACACTTTTAAACGAGCATGCTATAGTCGAACAAATAATAAAAAGTGGCGAAATTGGACTTATGTGTGTAACGCATGCAATTTATGCTTATTTTAAAAATACGAATAAATAATTTACTGTTATTTCGAGAACGTCCATTTAACGGTGTCATTCCCGCGAAAGCTTGTCATTCCCGCGAAGGCGGGAACCCATTTTGACA
>JBEPVM010000064.1:0-6725 GCA_041690995.1 Gammaproteobacteria bacterium
ATGGCACATCGGTACGCGATAAATTAATGACTGCATTGGTCGGTCGTATTCCAGTAAAAGGCGTTGTCACTGATCCTTATCCTTTTAAAATCGTGATTTCGGACGATAACCTGGCCGCCAATGGATTGCGTATTCCCCACTTGCTGCAAATGATTGTGAGTGGCTATTGTGAAGGCGATTTGAATTTAATGAGTGTGAGAGGTTGGATTACATCGCTCACCTTTGTGTTTGAGGATGGCACGATTTCTTCAACCACCTCTAATGATAATGATATTGGTAATTACACTAAATCGAATAGCCTCGGCTATCTTTCCGACCAATACGGTAATCCCTTTATTCGTGGGAAATTAATTACAAATGCCCCTGCTTATCTGGCAGGTAGCGTGGCTCTCAATTCGGGGGTCGGGGCTGCCAATGCGTATGCACAATCTCAAACAACAAGCTCTAATACGGTACTTGGCGGCGCTCTCTCCTCCGTCACGGGTTCTCAGGGAAAATATGTGGCGGGACAAGCCATGTCAAGTGCCGCAAATGGCGTACAGCAATGGTGGCATGATCGTGAAGAGCAATCATTCGATGCGATTTATGTGGCACCCGTCGATGAAAAAAACAGGTTCGTTGAAATCGCGGTGAACTTTGCGAAAGAAATCCATATTGATTATGACCCCAAGGGGAGGAAATTGAATTATGCAGAGGATAATAATATTTCTATTAATCACGGGCTCGATTAGTTTATCAGGCTGTAGCAGCCTGTCAGGTAATGTCGTGCCAGAGAAAGGGCCCACCATGGAACAAGTCTATGACAGTATGGAAATAACAGATGCGGCAGAAAAAACAAAGCCCTACCCAGTCCATGTCAACGACAAAACACTTTTACCGTCCAATGCAATAGAGACAGCATTTCATAAAGTGCCAAATCCTGAATTGAAAATGTATGTGTATCCGCATTTAGCAGGAAAGGATGAATTGCCTGTACCAGGATATTACACGGTGTTTAACGCTTACACACAAGATCATTACATGCTATCGCATGAATACTAAGAAACAGAAGCTAAGAAAGCTTGATATAAAGGCCATCTTAAGAAATCGAGTAAATCTTCAAGTAAATTTTTATTTTGTTGGACTTTAAATATCAAACCTTTTTTTGTTAATAACCTACAATATTTAAAAAAATACTCGTATTTCCTACAGACAAACATAATCATTTGTGTAGAATTCACGAATCTCATGCCTAAGATGTATGATAGAAAATAGATGGGCTTAGTTATTTTTTAGGAGTTATAAAGATGCCAGATGCACGCATGGATTCGTCTGAAGAAGAAAAAGAATCATCTGAGGCTGTAAAGCAGGCATTTGTTTTGTCATTCTCACCTGATGTAGAAATAAGACCTGTTGAGCAACCAGAAAGAAATCTTTGTGCAGATAACTCGTCTGGCCACTATAAGCATCACGTTTTTATCTCACACAGAGGAAAATACAAACCAGAAGTCGCTTTTCCAATCATGGCGATCTTTACCTATTTTTGCGATATAAAATTTGCTGCGTTTGATGAAGTAACATTAGAGATAGGAAACACCAATTGTAAAGTCATATCAAAAGCCCTTTCAGAATCTGTCCACTGTTTGGCACTCATTAGTGACGATTTTTTTGAAAGTAAGTGGACAATAGCAGAAGTGGGTGCTTTTTTTGAGGCAATCGAAAAAGAAGGTACTCAAAGTCAACGAAAGGTTATTCCTCTTTTTATCGGTTTATCACCAGGCGATTGCGGTTCATTGAATATGAGCGGTTATTGTGATAAAAATGGTGTTCCTCTGTCAGAAGAGGTGCTTCACTATCGCCAGAAAATCGCAAAGCAATTGAGTGCATTAAGCGGTCGTGAACAAGCTCGGTCTCTAACTCTAGGGAAAGAATCTGTAGAAGATTTTATTCTTAAACAGATGCCAGATCTTATGAAAAACCACTTACGTGTTGAAAACAATCCGGTATTATTGCCCGAGTTTCATCATGATATTAATCCAGTATTACTAAGGTATGTTTATCGCGAAGCTGTTTCTTATTATAAGAAAGTACATGGTAAAGTGAATATGACCAATCTACTTGAATTGTTAAGAAAGCAGCGTTTACAAACCAGCTTACGTGCAGGGTATGAGCCACATCGTTACTTAGCGCGGTTATTTGATAAAAGAGAAACAGACATCCTTATAGCTGACAGTTTTATTAACTTGGCCTTGATTAAAGAAAAGGAGCATAGAAAAAAAGAAAAAAGCTTAGGTGGTGGTGCAAATCTGGAAGAAAAAGATGAAAATAAAAAAGAATTTATTGATGAACGAATGGCCAGTCATGAAGAATTATACGTAGTAAGAGAACCTTTGGCATTGAATCAATTATTTGAACCTAATGATGATACGCAAACGCCTAATAAGCTTTTAATCTTAGGTCGTGCAGGGATTGGGAAAAGCGTGTTATGTCAATATCTAGCTGTGCAATGGGCATTTGAGTCTGAATCTACAGATGAAGAACAGAAAGGAGAACTCGGAAATTATTTGCGCCAAAAATTTGATGCGGTATTTTGGGTACGATTGAGAGAAGTCGCTGCTGGGTCGCCCGCTCATGATACGGTAGCTAAAGTAATTAACCAGTTTTGTTTAAGAGGTCTGAATAACCTTTCCCTTGAAGAACTAGACTTTTATATTAAATCACGGAGCAAGAAAATTCTTTTTATTTTGGATGGTTATGATGAAATCACAGATTCTATTGGATATGATCGTTGTACTCACTTGACTAATTTTTTAAATGAACTAGCCACGAATCAGCATGAAAATATTTTGATAACCTCGCGTCCCCTGGCTATTGACACATTAGGACAGGGCAGGATTACATTTAATAGAAAGTTAGAAAACATCGGATTTACGAATGAAAACATCGAAGCTTATGTTCGTCTTTTTATGACAGACGCTAAAAAGCCAGATCAAGCTGAGCCCATGTTAAAATTTTTAAAAACTCATCCTAGCATATGGGGAATTGCACATATTCCGATCAACTTAAATCTTTTAAATTGGTCATGGTTAGAAGGAGATTTAAAATTTAAAGAAGGGCAAATCATTACCCTTTCAAAATTATACCAACTGATTGTCGATCGTGTACAGATAACGTATGCTGAAAAATCAAGCCAGCTAAGCAAAAGAGAGGATGGTACATTTGTTCCCGATAAGCAGGTGGACGAGTTTTTGCAAAATTTAGCCTACCTTGCTATGCAAGATGAATCTTTATTAATTCCAAAAAGTCAATTAAAACAGGCTTTAGAGAAAACGCTGAAAAAATATCATTCAGACTATCATGAATATCATTGCATTGAAACTAATCAAATGCAATTACAGCTACTAAAATCTGCCACTAATAAACTAGGTTTTTTAAGAGGCATACAAGAAGATAGCCTAGATCCACTTGATCAGCATCATTATTTTATTCATTTGAGTTTTCAGGAATTTTATGCAGCAAAGTATATCACACGGATTTTAAGCAACCCGATAGAAAACGAAGAGAAAATTCGTGTGATTCAACATATCATCACAGAAAAATATATGCCACGTTATCAATTAATGTTATGGATGACAGTAGGATTGTTATATCAACAAGGTGTACAACAAGGACGAGAATTTTCAGCATTAGAACAATTTTGGCAAGCTATTTTGTCAGAACCCAGAGATATCCTAGGGTTTCATCATATGGTTTTAGTGATGCATTGTTTGGATGAATGTGAAGCAGATCAAAGCTTAGCTTTGCATAAGGCATTAATCGAACAGCACTTGCAATGGCTCCACGCTTATTGCGATTCTTATGGGACTTATGGCGGATATGGCGGAAGGAGGTATGAGCTTTATGATCGTGAATTAGCGTGTTGTCCTCTATTACAAGGCTCAAAACTGGTAGTTGATTACTGGCTAAAAATATTACAAGATGAGGAAAAGCGTGTAAGGCAAAATGTAATGCAACGTCCAAGGCAAGCATTTAAAGAAGCGTTTAAAAAATTAGGCCAGCTTCAAAATCCTAGTGAAACAGTCGTTATAACGCTCTTTAATGCTTTAAAAGATAAAGACTGGTCTATAAAACACAGTGCATTTGAGGAGTTACGTTATCTTGAAAATCCCAGTAAACTGTTGATCGTGACATTTTTAAATGCCTCCAAAGACAAAGATAGGTGGATAAGAAACCACGCGATTTTAGCATTAGGTCGGCTTCAAAATGTTAATCGATTGGTGATTACGGTACTCCTCACTGCGTTAAAGGATGAAGACAAAGGAATAAGTAAAAATGCACTTCAAATATTAGATAGTTTCAATTTTAAATATAAGCTAAGAAATCCCAAGAAAGCGATGATCACGGCCCTCTTGAAGGCTTTAAAAGACGAAAATAAACAGGTAAGGCAAAAAGCCGTGGAGCTATTAGCATATCTTCTAAATTGCAGTGGAACATTCATCACAGCGCTTGTGAATGCCTCAAAAAATGAAGATGTGGAAGTAAGCCATTCCGCAATTTTAACATTAAGTCAACATCAAAATCCCGCTAATGCCTTAAAATATAAAAACAATGGAATTATAAATAATTACACAGCTAAGAAGGCGTTAGAGCATCCTTCTCAAAGTTCTTCTGAAACAATAATCAGGGTTCTCAAAGAAGCCTTAAGCTATAAAATGAGAGATGTAGATGTAAGGGAAATTACAGTTACAACGTTACGTCGACTTCCAAACCCTAATAAACTTATGGTTCACCTACTGCTCGATTTTTTTGAAGATAATAATAGGAATAAGTATTCTAATCCTTATAAGAGGCCTCATATAATAGCGGATGAAAACGATGCTGTTATTGCTATACTAGCTCCTCTGGAAACAGATCAGATTGCTATTGTTTTTGAAAGACTAATGCATAGTAGGTTGCTTTCTATTTATTTATCAAGTTTTTTTAAAGAAAATCATTTATTCTGTATAGATCATGAAAATAAACAACTCATTCTTTCTCTCTACAATAAAATCCATAAGATTTCTTCTTTTTCCCATGAGATGCTAATCCATTTAGAAAAGCAAATCAGAAATGTTGCTAAAGAGCGAGAATATCCTTTAGATATTATTGATGGAAAAGAAGTTCGCGTATTACAGGAGCAAATAAAAGGATCGCATTTTCCTGCCGTTTCTAGCAGTTCTCGTAGTAGTCAAGAGACTCCTTTGAATGCTTATCAAAGAGTAAAGGCCTCTAAAAATGGAGAGTATGAAGCTTTTGTTAGAAGTTTACCTGAAGACAGCCAAATGCAATGCATATTTTCCACGCATTATCTGCAGAAAATCTGTCCACAAGAAAGAATGCTAAACGATGGTGCTGCTATTGAAGAAAAGGAATTGCCGCAACTACTACCGTCTTCAAACGCTGCTGCTGCATTAGTCTCTTCGCCTGCTGTGCTTTTTAACAGTAACAGAAGCGGTTATCTAAGTAAGAGAAAAGAACCAAATCCCTTTTCAACGAATGAGGCACAGCAAGACGGACAAGAAGATGACACGGTGATGAGAGATGCTATACAGAGAGAAGACGAGAGATCAGTCCAACGAGGGATGGAATTAAGTCAACTTACTCAACAACGAGATATATTCCAAGAGTGGATAAGCGCCCCTCAAAAGAGGGGAAAAACCGTTCCTAGTAAAGAAGCAGAAACTTATAAGAATGTCTTAGATCGTATTACTAAATTAGAATCCACAGAAGTTTTGAATAAGAGAAGAAAAACAGGTCACTCTTCTGAACAAAAAGAATGGGTGCCTCAGAATGAAGTGAGAGCAGAGCCTGCAAGAGCAGTAGCAGTATCTCATGCTGAAGAGGTATCACGCAGAGAACCCACTTCCTCTCCCAAGATGTTTTCAAATGAATCTGAGAAGCAAATATTAAAAAGATTAAAAGCTATTTTAGATGATTTTAATCATTGTGAGATAGAAGAAGAGGCCATGCGACACGCGATTTGTGCTTTCTTAGAGTCTTTTAAGAACGGAGGGTCTAGTTATTCTTTAAATAGCAACCGAATGTTTCGTATCATCCAGAAACTCTTATACCCAGAAAAAATAGTATTTAAAACACCGGAGGCCATCGTAAAGTGTACCATTTCAGGTGAAATTCCCGAAACAGAAAAAGATAAAATCAGAAAAAAAGTAGCAGATAGCGAATTTTACAATGTATTTTTTGAAGAAATAGCCAAACGTCTTGGCATTAAGTTCTTTCTTGCAGATGAAAATGTACAGCAATTCTCACATGTCATGTAGCATACAAAATTCTGTAAACGTCAATTAAACAATCTACTTCAAGATACTCTTACTTTTTTTACGCTCTATTCTTTCATCAAGAAAGATAGACAACGCTGCACATTGACGCAACCTATCCATCCATTACCACTCTTTTTTTATTTTTAAAAAATTTTAAATCCGAATTGAAATTTAATATAGGAAAAGATATGTTTAAAAATCGCCATACAAAATCGTCTGTCACACGTAAAGAGATGAAGGATTCGTATCAATCGCGTCCCTCTTTGATTGAGCGATTACCCTGGTGTGATTACAATGAAAAGTATAAATGCTTTTTATTAGAAGATAAGAACAGTTTAGGGGTTTGTTTCAAAATCACGCCGATTGCATGTGAAGTGCATATTCGCACGTTCCGTGAACACTGATTCGCATAGCATCGTGAACACCCAT
>JBEPVM010000065.1:0-6704 GCA_041690995.1 Gammaproteobacteria bacterium
TCTGCTAGAATGGTGAGCTAGAGAAGCAGTTTGTTAAGCGACTTCGTGTCGCACCATGGTTGGGGAGAGGTCTGCTATCCTTATCCTTTATTACCAAGCAAGGGCTTAGTGTTCAATAGCTCTTTCATCAGAAGTTGCTGCTGCTGCAAGCGCTCTTCCGACAATGCAGTCACGCCAGCACGATCGTTACGGACGCAACACACCAGCCTGTTTCCCGACATGTATAACAAAACAAGCTGCCTACTCATGCCACGATACATACCCCATTTCACGCCAAGTTGTCCACCGTTATACGCATGCGTGAATGCATCGCTCCCTGCTTTTCCTGCCACCTCTCTCACGCGCGGCAAGCCTTCTTGCTTAAAATCAGGAAGCGGATAAAACGCTCGGTCAGGCCGGCAATATTCATTCACCACATGCGCGGGTAACAACAATTGCGCCCCGCCGACTTGCTGGCACCAGTGCGTTTTGATGGCTTCCCAATTTTTGGTTTTATACCAAGCATCATAATTTTGTTCATACGTCTGATAGGCACCCAGCAATTGACTAAAATCAAAACGTTTCCCATGCTCTGTGCCGTTCTCATCCAGTGCCATCGCTTGCAATTGTGCTTCATCACGCGGTATATACTTTAAAAGCATCAGCCACATGTTCCAGTCCAATGCCCACAGCGCATATTGCAGGGCTGTGATGTTTTTAAATGTCCGTTTTGATAAATCGGTCACGCTTCCTGCCGCTAGCCCTAGCCGAGGGTTTGCTTTCAACATCGCTTCCGCCTTGTCTTGTTCGCCTTCTGCCACCAGACGTAAAAAGGTACTGACATCAGGCGATGCAGCTTTAGCAGGTTTCCAAAAGTGCGAATACACTTTAACGCGGCCTTCGGTGTCTGCTTCTTTATTTTCTTCTGCGGCAGCTTTAGCTTTTTTCTGTTGCTCTGCTTTTTCTTGCTCTTTTTGCGCTTGCTCTGCCTGTTGTTGTTGGATTTTTTCTTGTTCTGCTATTTTTTGAGCCTGTTCCGCTTGCATTTTTTCGGCGTATTTCTGGTCGGCTTCCACTTGTGCTTTTTCAGTCGCTAATTGCTCGGCTTTCGCTTTCGCGGAGGCCGCCTCTGCTTCTATTGCAGCAAGTTTCGCTTTTAACTGTTTCATTTCTTCCGCATGTATCACGGTTTGTGCATCCGCTTGTTGTTTTGCTAAAGCAGCTGTTTTTTCAGATTGCTCTACCGCTTTTTTTACTGCTACTTCTTTTTCAACTTCTATCTGCTTCGCTTTGGCTAACTCTTTAGCATTGGCCTCCGCTTCCTGTGCTTGTTCTTTCGCTTGCTGCTCGACTTTGACTTTTTCGGCTGCCTTAGCGGATTGTTCTGCTTGCGTTTTTTGTCCTTGCTCGGCTTGATGTTTTTGTTGAGCCTCAAGGATCGCTTGCGGGCTTTTAAGTAAATCAGACTGCAACTCGACCACATAGCGTGGCAGGCATTGGGCGGATTGAAACACGACCATCTCGGTGTAGGTATATTTTTCATTGAGGCGACAGGGATAAAAGTTCACTTCCTGGGGGTCTTTGGGATTCGCGGGACGCACAGGAATAAAATGCGCATCGTGATTGCCATAATTTCCTTTACCTTGTAATTCGGGCATATCGCCATCAATCACAGGATAGGCGGAGAAACTTGCGACCCAATTCATAAGGAGTGCAGGTCTGGGATACATCTTGCCATAGACTGTTTGCGCATACTTTGCTTCGCCTGTTGAATAAATCCCTTTACCAAAAAACCCCGTATCGACCATCGCCAAATTCGCAAAGCCTGTTTCAAAGAGACTCGGTAAAATGTCGGCATTGGTCGCGTGCCACATCGGAACTAAATTAACGTGCGGATTGTTGGTATCTTGATGAGGATTAGCCAGTGCTTCTAAAAGTTGATGGGTCGTTTGTCGCCATGCACCTGTCTTGCCTTGCTCCTCTCGCCAATGGGCTTTGAACGCTGGCTTTCCCTGTCGTGCGTTTAAGGTATTCAGTTCTAAACCAAACTTTCGGTTGAGACGGGGGTTATAAATCACGTGTACGCTTTTGACGCTTTGTCCTGGTACAGGCGCTAGCTGATAGGCGGATACAACTTTTTCGATGTCGTAGTCTCCTGCAGGGAGTAAGGCATAAGGCCGTCCTGTGTCTAAAATCGCTTGATCTGCCGCCGTTCTCACTTCAGGATGGACATACCACGATTCAGGATTATAGTCTTTTTCATCTTGAACAACAGGCGCTTCGACTGGCACTTGTGTTGCTTCATACCACGCTTTCGTTTGTGCTACGATCTCATGGGTGCGTGGTCGTTGCCCTGGCTTCATCGCCCAGCATTTTTTAATCAGCGCAGCAAACTCGGGCGGACAATCCGCAGGAATTTTTTCATGTTTTCCGCTTTTGACTCTTTTTTCTACCTTACGCTGACTCAAGCCTTCAAAAGGCAAACTACGTGTAGCGATTTCCCAGAGAATCATCCCATACGCGTAAATATCCGAATAAGGTGTGTAAGGCATTCCTTTTTTAGCGCTTGCCTCTGCCTCTTCCTCATCTGAATCGCTGTCTGCTTCCATTAACTCAGGGGATTTATAAGCGAGTGTGCCTAACGACTGTTTATTGCCGGACGGTGCCATGGAAGTCACTTGACCGCGTAACTTTGAAAACCCAAAATCCGTAATCTTCGCGTGTTTTTCTTCATCCAGTAGCACATTCAAACTTTTGAGATCACGGTGCAAAATTTCCTGGCTGTGCAGCGACCATAATCCTTCTGCAATTTCGTATGCAAGGCGATAACGAAGTTCCCACGGCAGTTCTTGCGATTCATCTTGCAATAAATGAAATAACGATCCCCCCATCATGCGTTCCATCACTAAAGACGTCACTTTCGGTGTTGAACAAATCCCTTGTAATTTCACAGTATAGGGTGATGCCAGTCGAAACATCACGGCAGCTTCTTCATAAAGCGATTTAACGACTTTGGCTGTGGTGACATGTAATGTTTTAATGGCGACTGCTTGACCTTGATACTGTCCTGAATACACAATCCCAAATCCACCTCGACCTATTTCAGTTCGATCAGAGCCTGACTCCACATCAGGATCAAATTGTAATTCTTGGGGTTGAATCGCGGGAATCGTCACAGTGAATTGGACTTGAATGCCTTTAGAAGATGAAAACATAAAACGAGCCTCCTGAGAGAATGTCATTAGAGTTATTAGTGTGCTAACAACCAAAAAAGAACGCACTCTACAGCAAAACATTCAAGGAGTCTGTGCGAAATCCGCTTAATATTCTGTGAAATTAAAGTATATTTTCATCACTTATGAAAAATACGCATAGCCTGTCAGCAGATCTACTTACTGACAGGCATGGCGTTATAAGGTTAGTGACACCGTGAAAACAATTCCCGCAGCAGTGATTCTATCTTTTTATCTATTTTAGGGTTGTCCGCACTAGATGATTTTAATAACGTCATCAATGCCGCTCTAAAATTATGATAATAACTCGGATGCTTGAGCATATTAAAAGGAGGAATTGCATTGCAAATAATTTCTGCGATGGAAACAGAAACTATTTCTATTTTATCTGCGCGTTGAATAAAATCGCGGCATTGCAGAAAAATAGTGACATGCGGCACACAGGATTCCACTCGGCTGCCTTCACTTAAGATTGCGGTAAAGCCCAAGCCAACAACAGTGGCAAGCGCTTGCTGGTATTCTTTGTAAGAATCAGCCGAACACTGAGAATGCTGCTCTAAAGCCGCACAAATCAGATAAGCGATAGGTGAAATGTAAGATGAAGTATCCATTTGAAGCTCCTTTACGTTACTTTGAGTTCACCTCCTATTAAGAGGTGGCCAGGTGCTCAAAGCCGCGTAAAGACGGCGGACGTATTCCCCTTTCAGGTCTTGTATTAGCCCACACCCGACCCTTAAACAAACGAGCATAAAAAAACCGCTTAACTGTCGGGTGCGGTCGTCCGCTTTACGAGTGCTTTGATGCACTGAGTGCTTACAATAAGACTAAATAGTAAGAGGGTCAAGGATTTTAAAAATTGTTTAAGATATAGCTCTGTCTGTTAGATTTCCCACGATAGTGCATCAGTCAATACGTTACTTATAATCTATTCTCTATTTCTTTAGCAAGCCTTTTGGCTTTTTGCCTTGCATGATGCCGATCGGATTGCATGTTGTTAAATTAAAAAAATAATCCTAACCCAGAGTAAAAAGAGTGATACATAGGCATTAATCATCTTAAATAGACCTCTGTAATATCGGGTCGAAAATGGCCTAATAGCTGGCTGACAATTTCCAATGCGGATTGATAAGAAAAACAAAGCTGTTGTAATCTTTCCATGCGTGCTTGAGCAAAGGTATGTCGTAATCCATGCGTGATCGTAGCGTTTGGAGGCTAATTCTGGGTTTTCAATTTCTTGAAAAACAACAATATGGTTTTCTGGCAACATTTTTTTATACATTCTTAGGACTCTTTATTTAACAGTTTTTAAAAAAATTCTGACTTTGCTTTCTCGAATTAAGTTCGGCCTCTATTTCTTCAACTGTAGGTAAACGGGCTTTAAGCTCTTTTGGCAATGCTTTTGACAATACATACCCTGAAACACCCATTGGCGCTTTTATATTTCGCAGCGCATATTCAGCGATAACTTTACTTTGTGACTTGCACAACAAAATACCTATGGTTTGATTATCATTTTCCTTTCGCATTAAATCGTCTACTGCCGCAAGGTAGAATCCAATCCATCTTCAACGGCTCTTTCATGAGCTTGTCCTTGGATAGTGAGGAAATCAAAATTGTACGGGTCTTTCAATATCTCATTCGCTAAATCAGATTGTGACGCTGGCAAGTGCTGATGATAGTTTGATATTTTTTTACCAGATATCCCTTGACGTTCATACAACTCGCTTTCAACCTGCATTTCCAATATGGTGCGTGACCAGCCATTCTTAATGGTCTGCTGTGCGTACCACTCTCTTTGCAAATCACCTTTGACCATCTGCGTTAGACGAACAATATGCCCCCATGGTAATTGCGAAACAGGCTGTTTCGCAAAGTCTAGGTTCGGGTCAAGGGAAGCAAAACGGCGCATATGCTCAAGATTTCGTTTAGAAAACGCCTGCATTTCAGGGAAAGCCTGCCGCATATCATGAGAAAACTGCTCTAAAAAATGCTCGCCCCACTTATAGGCTTTTTGCTTCTCGATTAAATCAGTATCTCCTCTATTTTTTATGTAGAAGCAATAAAGAAAAAATTACTGCCTCACTTGATGGGCGTCATTGCAAAAATCTGCGCTTAAGTTGACAATAAAAATATTAAAATATAGGATACACCTTTTTTGTAAAAGCATGAGGGTAAAGTCTGATGAAAAAAGTAGGCAGTGTAGTTGCTATTGTATTGCTAATAAGTGGTTGTACGTCCGTTCCCGTAGAGCCACAAGCGGAACGTGTTATTGTATCACCAGACAAAGCGCCTAAAGGATGTAAGTATTTAGGCCAGGTTATAGGAAATCAGGGTGACTTTTTTACTGGCGGGTTTACTTCAAACAAAAATCTTGAAGAAGGCGCCATGAATGATATGAGAAACAAAGCCAGCAAAATGGGTGGCAATTATATACAGTTAGTCACAACGCGTGCGGGTAATACAGGCGCTGGAGGTTACTATGGCGGTGGTTACAGCGAAACCAATGTGACAAATTTAGGCAATGTTTATCATTGCCTGCCTTCCTCTATAGGTGAATAACGGCTGTAAATGCTTTCACCGATCTAACCGCAAGGGGGTATGCTCGTGGTTGGATCGGTAGAACTCGCTAAATCATTACACCATAAAAACGGTGAAAACGGTGTCAAGTATTGACATAGAACAAACTAATCAGCTTATGTTCTATGTTGATACCTTATCATTTAAAGATTTTCTAATCGCTTTAAGGTATCAGGAAATTTCTTAACCATTAAAATCAACGCAGCTGCCTGATCATTAGGCTCTGTTGTTCCGTGTTCCCATTTTTCTAGGGTACGCAAAGAAACCCGCAGCTTAAGCGCAAATACAGCACGCGACATCTGCAGCTTTTCCCGTATATCAAGGATTAATGCCGCACTTACTTTCGGCCGAGGCTTTTTAGAAAATTCATGCGTGCGAAGCGTAATCTTTCCCTTCTTGTGGGCTTTCACCTCAAGAATACCTTGTTTTATCTCTTCAAATAAACTACGTTTTTTTGCAGTAGCCATAATTACCAATCCTCCAGCATCAGTTTTAACGCTTTCTTTTCTTTAGCCGACAAGTCTGACATTTCATTTTTTGCGTCGAGCGTCAAAAAATAAAGTTGGTCTTTTGAAACTTGCCAATAATAAATAATTCTTATGCCGCCACGCTTACCTTTGTTGCCTATAGTCCAACGCAATTTGCGTAACCCACCTGTTCCCTGTATCAAATCACCCGCATCGGGTTGCTCTATGAGAAATTCTTGAAGCTCTTGATACTGGTCATCTTCCAGATAATCTGGCAATTGTTTCGTAAATAAAAGCATCTCCATAAATATCATAAGATATCCTAATTATACCCTAAATGGGTATAGTTTCAAGTATATTGTTAATCATGGCAAGTTATAAAATACTCAGTAATTGTCAATTTCAGAAGTGGTCTTCAATGAGACCCCTGATGTAGCTAGGTGGGTGA
>JBEPVM010000066.1:0-6482 GCA_041690995.1 Gammaproteobacteria bacterium
CTTCGCGGGAATGACAAGCTTTCGCGGGAATGACACCGTTAAATGGACGTTCTCGTTATTTCTCCTGCAATCAAGTATCTATAAAATCTAATATTATATTTATTTACCGCTTACTTCATGCATGCCTGTTTTTTGATTTGTGCTGAATAGTTACCTATTATTTAGGCTAAAAGCACGTTATATTACTGCCTGCAGGATTTTAAGAAAAAGGTAACTCCATGTCAGCTATCATTACACTGCTACAACAACTTATACGTTGTCCCTCTATCACGCCGCACGATGCAGGTTGTCAGGCTATTATCAGTCAGCATTTAACTTCTTTAGGTTTTAAACTTGAGCCTATGCGCTTTAACCAGGTTGACAATCTTTGGGCGCGTCATGGAACGCAATCGCCCCTGGTTGTTTTTGCAGGACACACAGATGTTGTACCGCCAGGACCTCTTGATGCGTGGATAACAGATCCTTTTGAACCGACTGTGCGTGATGGATTACTGTATGGCCGTGGTGCGGCGGACATGAAAAGCGGGTTAGCCTGCATGATAATCGCGGCAACTCATTTTTTACAAAAAAACCCAGACTATACAGGCTCGATTGCTTTTTTGATCACGAGTGATGAAGAAGGCGCGAGTATTGATGGCACCAAAAAAGTGGTAGAGACGCTCGTAAAACGCAATGAAAAAATGGATTATTGTATTATAGGTGAAGCGACTTCTAATCATCATCTGGGCGATCAGATTCGTGTCGGTCGGCGTGGTTCGCTTAGCGGAAAATTAACTGTCTATGGCAAACAAGGGCATGTTGCTTTTCCACATTTAGCAAAAAACCCCATTCATTTGATAGCCCCGGCATTGCAAACACTTACCTCAACTGTTTGGGATGAAGGCAATGACTATTTCCCAGCAACAACATTCCAAATTTCAAATATACATGCAGGCACAGGTGCGAATAATGTTATTCCTGGCCACTTAGAAATACAATTTAACTTTCGTTTTTCAACGGCGGTGACTGCGAAAGAATTACAAGATCGTGTCACGCAGTTACTGAATGAAAATCAACTCGAGTTTGATTTGCAATGGGATTATTCAGGGCAACCTTTTTTAACCCAACAAGGCAATTTAGTCTCTGCCGTTAAAAAAGCGATTCAGCATATCACAGGGCTTGATACTGTTCTGTCTACAGGCGGTGGCACATCGGATGGACGTTTCATTGCCCCGACAGGTACTGAAGTGATTGAATTGGGTCCTTGCAATGCGAGTGTGCATCAAGTCAATGAGCACGTACGTATAGCAGATTTAGAAGTGCTCACAAAAATTTACGAAGCGACATTGGAGCAGTTGTTTTGTAGGTGAGAGTTTATTCCTAAGAGCGTTAATAATAGATTTTATAGTTTGGAGTATAAAGGCAACTAATAGTTGACAGCTCTTCTTATTATTGAAGTTATTAAAATTGCTCATCGTAAGGAGGTTTACCGATGAAAATACATCCACAAATCATTTCTCAGAAAGGGCAGCCTGCTTTTGTTGTTTTGCCTTATAAAGAATATAAAACTATCCTGGAATCGCTTGAGGATATTGAGGACGTAGAGGCGGTAAAAGAAGCTGAACTGGATAAAAGCGAGCGGTTTCCTTTAGCTGTTGTAGAAGAAATTGCTTCTGGTAATCCTATTAAGGTATTACGTGAATATCGAAAAATATCACAAGCAGAGCTTGCAAATCGTATTAATGTTTCGCGGCAATATATTTCGCAGATTGAAAGCGGAGAACGGACGGGTACAGCAAAGATTTTAAAGAAAATTGCGTTAATATTAAATGTTAATCTGGATGATCTTGCATAAAATTATACTGTCAAACATCCCGTAATAATGCATTAATGCCTACTTTTTCTCGTGTTTTTGCATCCACTTGTTTAACGATGACAGCGCAATACAAACTGTGCGTGATGGATTATTGTATTATAGGTGAAGCGACTTCTAATCATCATCTGGGCGATCAGATTCGTGTCGGTCGGCGTGGTTCGCTTAGCGGAAAATTAACTGTCTATGGCAAACAAGGGCATGTTGCTTTTCCACATTTAGCAAAAAACCCCATTCATTTGATAGCCCCGGCATTGCAAACACTTACCTCAACTGTTTGGGATGAAGGCAATGACTATTTCCCAGCAACAACATTCCAAATTTCAAATATACATGCAGGCACAGGTGCGAATAATGTTATTCCTGTTAATGAAAATGTACGTATAGCAGATTTAGAAGTGCTTACAAAAATTTACGAAGCGACATTGGAGCAGTTGTTTTGCAAGAAATAATTTATTTCTGTCTTGTTGGCCTAAGAATTTCTTTTACTTCATTCACTTTTTCTTGTCCTTCAACTTTCCATATCTTACCACAACAATGTGCGATACCTACTGTTAATCCGGTGGCAATTGCTTTCATCACCCACCATAGCCATTCATCTCGACGGGCATTTAGTTTTTTAGCCGCTTCGGGCAGTGCTTTCCTAAAAGCAATCAGTTTTTTAGCGTCTGTCTCTTCAAGTGCATTACCACGGAGTATCTTAATTAACTTGGATGTCTCATCTTTTTTTGCGTTTAAATCAGACTGCGTTAACATTTTTCTTTTCAATCTGGATGATTCTGATTGAATAAGATGATTGTGGTAGGCGTTAAAATTCGCTAGAAAATTTGCAATGTTCTGGTGATTATCGTGAACCATCTGCTGGTATTTTGTTATGGCAATTGTGACTTCCCAGATATTATTATTTGCTCGTTTATATGTTAATGGTAGTGATTGAGGTTTATTTCCATATTCCTTTAACAAATCCTGATAATCTTTATCAGTAAATGAAAAAGTAATATTTTCTCCTTTACATTCGATTGACTGGCTTCGAATGCCGTATCTTGCTTCGAACTCGTCTATCGCTGCGTTTTCTGTTAAGGAAATGAAATGTACTGCAAGTAATTTAATAAATTTTTCTCTTTTATTATCGTTAAGTGTGGATAGATAAGAGGATAGTGCTTCATGTTGGGAAGGTTTTAACGTATTTAATTTCTGTATTACTGTGTGTGCTAACTTTTCTTCTTGATTAACTTCACTTTGTAAATTCTGTAGCTTCTCAATAAATGCTGCTGGAGATTCTTGCGCCTGTACCCGATCGGCCAAGATATCACGAACGTCTTTTCGAAGCATTAAATCTTTTAAATTACAAGGCTGTCTTGTAAGAGGGTTGAGAATTCGCCCATCTCGTTCTGGAATTAATTTTAATACTTCTCCACATAAATCAAAAACATCGTCTGGCGTGTCTGGAAAAGAAACTGGGATTGTAGGAAGACTAGCTGAAAGAAGTCCAACGTGGGTTTCTCCAATGTTTTTTTCATCGAGGGAAACATTTCCAAGGCACTTGGTTGACTCTTGGGCGTAGTCATAAAGGCTCGGACATTCATTTTTAAGATAAGGGCTAAAAAATCCCCATATCGCTTCAGCAGTCGGTGCTGGAGCAAGCTCCCAACAAGGAACTTGTACGGTTTTTTGGTTGGATTGTCTTCTATATTCTAGAAAGAAATGTGCAACATGAGCGCCTGCTAGATGTTGGGTTAACATTTGTCTAAATCGAGCCTGCGTATTCTCATTAGGAGGATTCACACTGCTTTCTCTTATGTAAAGCTTTCTATTGTTCTGCTCAACGCGATAACAATGGTTTATTGAAAAAGCTTGGAGGAGTCGATTAATTTCCGATTTTAAAAGTAGACCTCTTTGTGGTAATGCTTGAGCGTTTTCTCGCGGTTGAGGAGCTCTGGCTGGAAGCTGGGGGATTATGTAGGGCATTGGTTCTTGGTGTAGTCCTCTTCCTACTAGTAGTAGCTCTCTTATTCTTCTTCCATTTTCTAAAAACTGCATCGAGTTTAATAATTCTGGAGGAAGTCTTCCATCGGAGGGCAATCGGCCGAACATAGTAGTCACCTTATTTCATAAAGTTTTTTAAAATATCCAATTATATCAGATATGCTTTATTTAAATACGAATGAATTTTAATTTTTTTAGAATAAATAATAAATTTTAAAAAAATTGCACTACTATTAAGCGTTAATCGGGATAATATTGTATAAAAATTATACTTCTAAACATCCCGTAATAATTCATTAATGCCTATCTTTTCTCGTGTTTTTGCATCCACTTGCTTAACAATCACAGCGCAATATAAACCATACTTTTGATCGGCGCTGGGTAAATTTCCAGAGACAACGACAGAGCCTGCGGGAATTCGGCCATACGTGATCGCACCTGTTTCGCGATGATAAATACGAGTGCTTTGGCTGATGTAAACGCCCATGGAAATCACGGCGCCTGTTTCTACAATAACACCTTCTACAATTTCAGAACGAGCGCCGATAAAACAATTATCTTCAATAATAGTAGGATTAGTTTGAAGAGGTTCTAAGACGCCACCAATACCAACACCGCCTGAGAGGTGTACGTTTTTGCCGATTTGTGCGCAGGAGCCAACGGTTGCCCAGGTGTCAACCATTGTGCCTGAATCCACATAAGCGCCGATATTCACATACGAGGGCATTAGAACAGTATGGGGTGCCAGATAAGCGCCTCTGCGGATAGTCCCTGGGGGTACGATGCGTACGCCCATCGCCTTAAAATCTGCTTCATTCATATTGGCGAATTTAAGAGGTATTTTATCAAAATAATTCGTAAAATCGCCTTCGATAACTTGATTATCGTGAATGCGAAAATAAAGCAGTATCGCTTTTTTTATCCATTCATTGACTTGCCATTGGCTATTTATTTTTTCTGCGATGCGTATTTTTCCTTCGTCTAGTAAAGAAATCACTTGTTGTATGGCTTCTTTGAGATCGTGAGGTGCTGTCTTGGATGACAGTGCAGTGGGATTTTCAAAGGCGGTTTCTATTTTTAATTTTAACTCTTGCATGGTATTTATCCTGTTTTTAAATAATAGTCTCGATGTGGATTCCACTGACAGGTGCTGGCCGTTGATCGTCTAAAAAAGATTTTAAATACTCTATCAGAGGTAAGCAAACTACTTCTTTGTTAAGAGCAGCATGATAAAAAAGAATATCTGTGAGAGTACGAATGGCAATACCGAGATGAGATACATTTAAGTGAGTTCCATAATCTCTATTGTTGTCTTTTAGAATGAGAGGTCGCCAATGAGGACGGACTATTTCAATGACTGCAATGTTTGGCAGTTGATTCCATACATCGGCATTCGGTTCGCCTTGAGTGTCAAATAAATGAGACAAATGGATATAGGCTAATGTGCTGGATTCGGGGGTAAATTTTTCGCCTTCGGCTCTGAGCTGTGTAAGACGTCTTTGTGTTTCTTCTAAAGATAGATTCGGTATATTCAAGTTAGCGAGAGTTTTTTTCTCATAAAATTCAGGTTTATTGATAATAGCAGTCGTAAACTCAGCAATGGGTTTTTGTTGTAGATCAAGTATTTCTTGAGTGGTATCTTTTATAAAACCCAGTTTTTGCAAATGTGGATTCCATTCTAAATCCGTGAACCAATCTGTTCTATAAATGTAATTGATTTCGGGTTGTTGATATCGAATGCTCAGTATATTTTTTTCAAATTGGAAAAAATGTGTCGCATTTGCCAGCGCGAGTACAGTATCAACATAAGTCACACAGTCAAATTGGTCAGCACGGTATAAAGGCAATGTCGAGTAAATGCCATTTTCGCCTTCACCCAAGGGTTCAAGTTGATAAGGTGCTCTAAGGAAAGAAGCCGCAATAGTCTCTAGGCGTAAAGGTAAATCCATCGCATGGAGCTTAGGATGGTCTTGATAAAATTGAATAAACGCTGCATCGTAGGTCATAAGCTTTATTTTTGTTATAGATCAAAAGTATGCTAGTATAAGCCTTTTTTAACTATTATTAAAGTACGTATGACAGGCTCTTTTGAAAAACAGGCGAGTAAGCGAATAACAAACGCATCTATTATCTATAAACGATTATTTAACTACGTACGTTGTTATTGGGTTGCACTTATTATTGCGATGATAGCAGGGATGGCTTACTCTGGAATTGATGCGTGGTTTGTTTATTTTTTAAAGCCTTTATTGAATCAAGGATTGGTTGAAAAAAATCGGCATTTTCTGAAATGGGCGCCTGTATTAGTGCTGGGTGCATTTGTGTCTCGTGGTTTGGCAAATTTCTTTTCTACTTATAATATTGCATGGGTGTCACGTAATGTCATTAGGCGGTTACGAGTGGATTTATTTGCTCATTTACAGCGTTTACCTGCACGTTTTTATGATCATGCTACATCAGGCCAGGTACTCTCTGTTATTTTATACAATGTAGAACAAGTCGCGAATGCAGGGGCGGATGTGTTAAGTACAGCCATCCAATCTTCTTTTTTGATTGTCGGATTGTTAATCGTGATGTTTTCTATTAGTTGGAAATTATCACTCATCTATTTTATCGTGATTCCATTGGTCACTGTGATTATGCG
>JBEPVM010000067.1:0-6431 GCA_041690995.1 Gammaproteobacteria bacterium
AGTTTAGCTACATGTCAAAATGGGTTCCCGCCTTCGCGGGAATGACAAGCTTTCGTGGGAATGACACAGTTAAATGAACATTCTCACTAATCCACCCTGCAACCTAAATTAAATAACCGCTTCGGTGTTATAAATAGCAGGGGTTTGTTTTTCAGTTGTTGTAGCAGCAAGTAGGGTTTTCCTGGAGGTAGCGAGGTAATCAACAGTCGCAGCGCAGACTAGGCTGCCCCATACATTTACCATTGTACGAAAGCGATCTAAAATACGGTCGAAAGGCAATAATAAAACAAGTGCTGAGGTTGGAACATTAGCGCTGCGTAATACCATCACCATGGTGACCAAGCCCCCTTCGGGAATACCTGTCGAACCCATCCCTGCAACGATCGAGGTTATAAAAATACCTAATTGCGCCATAATAGAAAGATGCATTCCCAAAATTTGACAGAAAAATAAAGTAGAAACTGCTTCATACATAGCAGTGCCTGCTAAATTGATCGTTGTTGAGAAGGGCAGAACAAAACGTGCTACTTCATCAGAAATGCGCTGTTGTTTAGCTGCGATCAATGCCACAGGCAATGTTGCAATAGAGCTGGATGTGACGAATGCAGTGAGCATAGGGTTACTCGCATGACGTATAAATTCACTTGTTTTTTTGCGAGTGATATATTTCACAATGGCAAACTGCCATAAGCATTGTAAAAATAACCCCAATAAAAATACGACAATAAATAGCAACATGCCGCGCACACTTTCCATTAATCTTTTTTGCAATGCTGCCTCTGCAATGGCTGATCCTAATAAAGAAAATAAGCCTATGGGGGTGAGGTACATGAGCCAAATAATCATTTTAACGAATACATCACGCAAGCCATTAAATAAATTCATCACAGGCTTGGCGGATTCACCCACTGATATACAAGCGATGGAGAATACGATACTAAAGAACACAATCGGCATAATTTCAAATTTTGCAGCCGCTGCAACAATATTAGGTGGAAATAATGTAAGTAGGAAAGAAGAGAAATCAATCGTTTTTGTATGCGTGTGGCTTGCATTCGCTAAAATCAGTTCTGGCGGTAATCCAATGCCTGGTTTAAAGATATTTAATAAAAGTAAGCCAATGACCACTGCAAATGAAACGCTCGCCAAGACATAGAAAATAGTATAGATGCCGATTGAGCCTAAGCGTTTAGTATTACCTATAGAAGTAATTGCGCCAACAAGAGCAGAGAAAATAAGAGGCAGTGCGATTAATTTAAGTAAATTGATGAAGAGAGTGCCCATCCATCGAATTGAAATCATTTGCTCAGGCAGCCAAATACCACCAACAATACCTAACACTATACTAACTAGAATAAAACAAAACATTTTATTGTTCATGAGCGCATTTCACCTTTTATATATAAAAAAAGTTTTAAACCAGACACCCTTCCTGAGTGCAGGAGGGGAAGATGGAGCAACCCTCACTGATGAAATCCTTTCTTAACTATAAAAACATGAATTCTTTGTTATGCCTTTCGGACAGTATTATACTCGAATCTTGAGAGTAGTCATCGATTATTAATTCATACAAAGAGGATAGGCAGGCATGATATTAAAAGAAAGAAAACAACTCGTTGAAAGTAAAGAGATATTTATATCATGTGTTGTTCCCGTTTATAATGAAGAGCCTAATATTGATGCGTTTTTTTCTAAATTACAAGCTGCCTTACGTCAATTAACGCAGCATTTTGAGATTATTGTGGTAGATGATGGTAGCCGCGATGCGACTATTGAAAAAATTATTCAATTACCTAAAGACTATTGTCTTAAGCTACTCGGATTTTCACGTAATTTCGGTAAAGAAAGTGCATTGCTAGCGGGTTTAGAACATGCCTCAGGCGAGGCAGTGATTTTGATGGATGCAGATTTTCAACATCCTATAGAACTGCTAGCCACTTTTCTGACTCACTGGAGCGAAGGTTATGACATGGTGTATGGTATTCGCAAAAATCGTGATAGTGAATCGTGGATGAAACGAAATTCAGCTCGATTATTTTATTGGTTGATGACGAAGTTGACTAAAATAGATATGCCGAATAACGCAGGTGATTTTCGTTTATTGGATCGCAAAGTTGTGAATGCATTGAATAGTTTTAGAGAGCGCACTCGATTCATGAAAGGATTATATGCTTGGGTGGGTTTTAAAAAAATAGCAGTGCCTTATGAAGTGCAGGCAAGAGTAGCAGGAAAAAGCGCTTGGGGATGGGGTAAATTAACAGAGCTTGCAGTGACGGGGATCACAGCGTTTTCTAATGTACCATTGCGCATTTGGGGCTTTATTGGGTTTGTTATTTCGCTGAGTTCATTGCTGTATGCGATTTATATTATTGCTGTGACACTTGTTTATGGCGCGGATCTGCCTGGTTATCCAACCATAGTGGTTGCGATTATGTTTTTTGGCGGGATTCAATTATTATCTATTGGCATTTTAGGTGAATATATTGCCCGGATTTTTACTGAGGTAAAGCAACGGCCTTATTATATTTTGGAGCAGAAGCATGGGTTTGAGTAAGGTTCGCATCACCGGTGGTGATAAGATTTTAAGAATTTTTTTACAGACGGCGTTTACAGCGATGCTCAATCAACGTACCGATAATTTCACTATTTTTTTCAGTGAGAATGATATTTCCCCAATCTTCATTCAGTGAAATCAATTCAAATTGATGAGTCAAAAAAGGAGAAGTAGATTTATATTTCCTGAACACAATCGCGCCGGTTGGGATGAGTTTTGCGAGAATGTATTCCCCCGGGCGAGGTTTAATGGCAGGATCAATAATGACAAGATCAAGGGAGGTAAAAAGAGGCTCCATGCTATTGTCAGAAATCCTAAATGCAAAAGCATCAGGACCTGCGATTTGGGTGAGTGTTTCATCCAGTCCGACTTCGGAAAGAATTTCTTTGTATTTTTCTTCTGAATAATCGGCTTCTTGATAATGTAAAAGAGGAATGCGGCGAGTCGTCACGTCTATCAACTCCATCGGTCGCATATTCCCATAGCCGAACTGTAACCAGTCAGGCGTGACATTGAGTATTTTAGTGGCTTTTAGCAAATTGCCCCCTTCAATGCTATGGGTTTTATTGGACTCCCATTGGGTGATGGCGGTACGGGATATTTTTTTCTTATCAAACAATTGGCTGATGCCCTTGGCTAAGGCTTCTTGGCTTAAGCCTGCTTCGAGACGGGCTTTTTTAATTCTTTTTGCAAAATTTGACATCATTATTCTTCTTAATTAATCAACAACTCATTTTAAGTATCATCTTAACACTATCTAAATGATAATGATAAGTAAGTATACAGACTTACGTGATTAAACTGTCTTTTAAGGGGATTTAAAAGTAACAAAGGGGGTCGATCAAGGGTTGCATAATGTTATTTTAAAGACAATTGTCTATATACTTACTTTTATTTCGAGACTAAAATGATGCTACAGTGTTAGCATCAATATCACGGAGGAATGTGACTGTGGGTACGCTAACTTTTACTGACCGAATCAAAAAAGCTCGTCGCGAAGCGGGCTTGAGCCAGAATGCATTGGCAGAAGCCATGAGCCAGATTTTAGATAAGAAAAAAATCTCACGGAGCGCGATCGCCCAGTGGGAATCCAGCAAAACGAATGGAATAGAAGCCGCTAATTTACTGAAAGCAACCCGAGTGTTGGGCGTGACGCCTGACTGGTTGCAATTCGGGGAAGGACAGATGAGAGCAAAACAATCTCGTTTTCCATCCAGTAACAGTGTGCCACTTTTGAGTTATGCGCAGGCGATAAATTGTATGGAAAAAGAAGAAAAAGAAAATCTTTCTAAGATAGGATTGGATGAGGAACTCGCAAGAATTGCAAGTCCGCATTCTTTTGCGTTAGTGATTCATGATACGAGTATGGCGCCTATTTTTAGGCCCGATGATATTATTATCATTGATCCCACAGTTGTACCTTGTCCAGGTGAATATGTCGTTGCCAAATTAAAAGAAAATAAAGATAAAAAAGAAGTGCTTGTTTTTAGAAAATATCGACCGCTTTTTCATAATGGCGCGGACGGGTTTGAGTTGGTTGCCCTCAGTGAAGATTGGAATAAAATTGTGGTGCATAACCGTGGTGAAGGAGAAATTGTGGGTACCTTGATTGAGCATCGCTGTAAACGCCGTATTCATGAGTAACTTCTATTGTAGGAGCCTCTTGGCATCCTTGATTAAAAATGAAAAATCGTTGCTTGTAAAATTTTTTAAAGGCACTATAATGACGAGTGTTATCTTAGTAACATACGCTAGCTAGGGTCGGTCGTAATGGTGACAACGGCTCTTATTATAGATGACCACGAAATCGTTCGCATTGCTATCCGATATAAACTGCAATCAATGGCAATGGTAAGAGTGGTAGGTGATGCAGCGAATGGATCAGAGGGCCTGCGTCTTGCTAAAGAGTTGCATCCCGATATCATTTTTATGGATATTTTAATGCCGGGGATGGACGGGATTGAAACAACTCGCAAAGTACTGGCTTATCATCCAGGTATTAAAATTATTATTCTGAGTAAGGTACAAACCTATCTTTACCCTGCCTATTTATTAAAAATGGGCGTGTCTGCTTATCTCTCTAAAAATTGCACCCCGGAAGAAATGTTCACAGCAGTGAGAAATGTTATCGCAGGAAAGCGGTATATTAGTTCCATTATTACGGAGCGACTTGCATTAAAGAATATGGGGGGTCGTCAAAAAATTGCTGCTTCTTTCGATTTATTATCGTTACGTGAGTTACAAATTGCTTTGCAGCTTATAGAGGGAAAAGAAGTCAATAAGATTGCTGCTATTTTGCATCTCAGTCCTCAAACGGTGAGAGCTCACCGGGATCGGATATTTGAAAAATTAAATATCAGAAATTCAGTTGCGCTTATTTTATTAGCAAAAGAACTGGGTTATTTGGAAGAAATATCTTTGCTTACATGATTTTTATTTTTAATAGATACAAAAAGTGAATGTTTGATTGCTCTATGCTATTTTATCTTCCTCTATGATTATTGTACTTTATAAGCGATAAGTCTCATGAGTATTCGTAAAAGTAAAACAGACAAAAGCCGTGAAGAAATAGAGAGATTAATCCAACTTCTTGAAGAAGTGAGTCGATATAGCGAAAGCCTTTTCTGGATAACGAGTCCAGATTTCAGTTGTTCTTATTATATTAGTTCCATGCTTGAGAGTACCTACGGGATACCGCGTGCCCCCCTCTATAAAGATTTAAAATACCTTGACCAGTTTATTCATCCGCATGATTTAAAAAATCATCATCCATTTCTTAGCTTTGTTAAAAAAATTCGTGAAGAAAGATCACAAGCGAGACTTAATGAAACGGTTCGTATAATACGTCCTGATGGACGGCTCATTGTAACAGTTGAGCAAGGATACCCTGTGTTTGATCAGAATGAACAATGTATTGCTATTACAGGAATTGCTACAGATATCACTCATCATAAATTAGTGACGCAACTCCCCATTCATTCGTTGGCTGCATTTCCATTTCCAGAAGAGAATAAAAGGAAATATTTTTTACGCGGAAAATATAAAAACATTTATTTAACGAAAAGAGAAGCAGAATGTGCTTTCTTTATGCTTCAAGGTAAAACAGCAAAGAAAATAGCGATGATTTTGCAGTTGTCTCCACGTAGCATTGAGGATATCCTTTCCAAAGTAAAAGGTAAATTAGGACTACAGTACCGATCAGATTTAATTGAGGCGTTAATCGAAGGTGGTTTTATGATGAGTTTAAGTTAGCAGCCAAATGAAAGAAGCGTTATATAATAATGACAGCTGTTTTTTTAATCCTTCTCTTTCTCTAGTTTTTTAATATAATTATTAAAAACAATGGCTAGTTCCGCTCTATTTTTAATTTTTTGACTAAATAATATAGCGTATTGGTCCTTTAACATATCAAGCAAAATTTTTCGATAACCGTCTAACAAATACCACGAATCGGGGCTATTGATAAAAACTTTAATTTTAGCTACTCCTATTAATAATTTTTTTATTATTTCTTCTTCGCTATTTTGTGAAACTTGTTCATTTTCATGTCGATACCCGACCAAAAAATCAAACAATGCGCGAACTACTTTTTGGAAACCCATATTAGTTACACCATAGTTATTAGGCAAAAGAATGAATTATATTACTTAATAATTTTATTATGACACCGTAAAAAATACAGGGATGGCTACTTAGACGTATATGCTATGGGCTTTAGGGGTAACTAAAACGCGTCTAATCCACCCTTGCTAATTGGAGCAGTGATCATCTTAAAAGAGCCGCCGAGAGAATCTCGTTTACAAATTTGCTACACGGTATTACTGTCAAATTCAGAAGTGCTCTTCACTCATGTCAGAAGTCGACTTCCCTGTAAAAA
>JBEPVM010000068.1:0-6184 GCA_041690995.1 Gammaproteobacteria bacterium
ATTGATAGTACGCTCATACAAGCTCTTTATTCTGGCTGGTTCGCGAAACAAGGAGGGGGCGCTTCCTTGGCGGATATGATTATTGCGTCCCTTGTTATTTTTGCTCCTTTGTTTTGGTTTAGTTTTATGAGTGCTATGGGAGTTGCGGTAGGTGAGATTACCAGCGCGTTTTCCATGGGAACGTATAACATGAGTGAGCAGGCAGCGCGTAAGGGAGCAAACGTTATAAAAAGCGCTATACGTAAAATATCATCCAAAAGAAAAACAGACTTTGGTAAAGTTAAAAAAGACAAGTGATTTAAAAGGATTTATAGCGATTAATGGCTCTCCTGTATTCGTCACGCTTCTTTTGCCACTCTCTCAACTCTTCTATCTCTTCATCGTAGGATGAAGAAACCATAATATCAAGCAAAAAGCTGAGTATTTTAACGCTTACTTTAAACAACCCTTTGATTATTTTTAATGGGAGTGCATTTTTCATTTTCAGGTGTTCTTGATGATTATTCATATCGTATCTCGTTTATCATTAGCTATTCTGCGAATCACGGTGGTATTGGGATTGGCAGGATTATGCGCCTTCATTCATTTCCATGACTCCACCCTGTTGGATTCTATCACAGAAATGATTAAACATCACCCGATGGGGACTACCGTCTTTCGCTGGGGCATCGTGTGCGCTTTTGTTCTGCTCTGGCCACCGCTTGTTCGGAAAATGGGGCGGCATTATGGCGCAACCCCTGAGCAAATAGCTGACTGGTGCAAGAAGAGAGCGCACATCGGTCTATGGCTCATCTTGATTGAGCTAGTAGTGTTTGAAAACCTGCTGAGTAAAATACTGCACGGGTTTGGGAGCGTATAACATGAGCATGCAAACACCTTTAGAAGGTTTATTACGTCCTCCGCTCGAATGGATCACAACGCTCGCAACCTTGGTCGCAGCCATTTTATTTTTAACAAAGCCCGCGCTCTTTTTAGTATCCGATGACATTATTGATAGCGTGGTCGTTGCCTTGTTAATTTTCGGGTTTTATCGGTTTCGAGAAGGGTATCGCGTCTTTCGTTATCAACGTCATTTAAAGCGCATGCCGACCTATACCCTCAGCACAAAACGATTGCCTGTGAGTCATAAAAAATTATTTTTAGGCAAAGGATTTTTATGGACAGCGCAACATACCCAGCGATTACGTGATCTCGATTTAGATTATAATCTTCATTATAAATACCCCTCCCGTTCGCCTGAGGTGGGCGGTGAACCTTGTATTCACGGTGTCTCAGAGACAGAGAGCCCTATTGCGATTGATCTCGTTGAACGCGCGAGTCATTTACTCGTCTTAGGATTGCCAGGGGTCGGGAAAACACGGTTTGCGGAACTCATCATCAGTCAAGATATTCAAAGACACGATGTCGTGATTGTGCTGGATCCGAAGGGGGACGTTGATTTATTGCGGCGGATAGCAAGTGAGGCAAAAATCGCAGGGCGTGAAAAGGATTTGCTCGTCTTTCATTTAGGGTTTCCCGATCAATCGTGTCGTTATAACCCGATTGGAAATTTTACACGCGTGACGGAGGTCGCGAATCGCATTTCAAACCAGTTGCCGAGTTCTGGCGAATCCGCCGCGTTTAAAGAATTTGGCTGGCAATTTATTAATTCCATTGCCATGGCCATGGTCGCGATGGGCGAAAAACCCGATTACAAACAAGTCAAATTTTATATTACAAAAATGGATTTGTTGTTAGAGCGGTACCTGACATTCTGGTTGCCCCAAATAGATGCGGAGTACAACACATGGGTTGTAAACTATATTAAAAGTAAAAGCACCGCTAAATGTCAATTCTCTTATTTAAAAGCATTGATTGCGTATGTGGAACAGCATCAATTACTCAAAAATCCCATTTTTGATGATTTGCATCAAGCGTGTCGTTACGACAAAGAATATTTTAGTAAGATTACGGCCTCCTTGGGTCCTCTTCTTAAAAAATTGACCACGGGGAAATCAGCAAGCTTATTATCACCCGATTATAGCGATATAGAGGATGAGCGGCCTATTTTAGATTGGCTGCAAGTGATACGTAATAAACAAATTGTATATGTAGGACTGGATGCCTTAACGGATCCTGTGGTCTCTGCAGCTGTCGGGAATGCGATGTTTTCGGATTTAGTCTCAGTCGCAGGGCGGCTCTATAAATTTGGTTTAGAAGACGGTTACCCTCGGAGCGATGAAAAAACCCCATTACCCCGTATTTGTCTCCATTCCGATGAATTTAACGAAATCATCGGTGATGAATTTATTCCTTTACTTAATAAATCACGTGGCGCAGGCTTTACCGTCACGGCTTATACGCAAACGTGGTCGGACGTTGAGGCACGATTAAAAACCGCCGCTAAAGCGGGACAAGTGGCGGGTAATATAGGCACCGTGGTGATGTTTCGCTGTAAGGAAGCCGCGACCGTTGAGATGTTTTTAAATCAATTGCCATTAGTGCCCATATTACGTGTGGTGCCAGCCTCGAGTAGTGCAGACACTTCCCATGGCGAAGAAGGCATTTATTATCGTTCCACCAATGAAGACCGTTTCACACACAGTGAACAACGTCTGATTGAACAAAATGATGTATTGAATCTTCCCAAAGGACAGGCTTTCTGTCTCTTAGAAGGTGGCAAGCTTTACAAGCTGCGTATGCCATTGCCAGCAGAGGAGGCAGTGGATATTCCCTCGCCTATTGAAAATTTAATTCAAGCGATGCTTCAAAAAAAATCCGTCAACATTCAAAGAGGTCCATCATGAGTACATCCGAAAAAACAGCACACCCTGACATCATCCCCTCCCTCTCAGGCAGAGAATTATTAAAAAAACCCGAGATGGGGTCTATCCTCGATGGCATAAAAAACGTTGTGAGTTGCCCTCATAAAATGTATAGGACGTTATACACTTCCACCCTGCGACATGTCGCAGAGTTTTGTCAAGCGATGCCTTACTCTGAAAAAGAAGGTAATTGGGAGTATGGTTTTTTAACGCGCCAACTGGGTCTGACTCTTACGGCATTAAAATTACGCCGTGGTATTTTACTTCCTAAAAATGCAGGGGCTGAATCGATTGCAGCAGAAGACGCCCAGTGGACGTATGCCATTTTCTCAGCAAGCTTGGTAAAAAATTTATATCAGCTTGAAGAAAAGAGAGAAGTAAGCCGCTATCAATTGCAAGGTGACCTTATTGATATCTGGTCGCCCATCACAGGGTCACTCTACAAAACCTCTTTTTATTACAGTATGCGTTTTCTTTCTGATAAACCGATTGAGAAGAGAGATGTTTTTATGGCGGCTTTATCACAGCATGTTTTTCCAACATTAGCCGTCAGTTGGTTGTCTACCAATCCCTGTTTATTCAAACAATGGTGGGATGTTGTGTTACACCAATCTTCCGAGGACAATGCGATTGAATCTGTCATTCAGATGGCAGGACATAAAATGGGGATAGAGTTGTGATACCTCTCTATGCGATTCAAGTGCCGCTTCATTGCATCAATGAAGCAGCCACCGCGTATCACTTACCTGCAAAATTAATTATTGCAATAATCCAAGTGGAACGCGGCAAAGTGGGATACATTGTTCAAAATAAAAATGGTTCGTATGATATAGGGCCTGCACAAATTAATTCAGCCTGGCTGCCCACACTTAAAGCGTATGGCATTACACAAACAGAACTGCAATTTGATCCCTGCATCAATATCAAAGTGGGCGCCTGGATCGCAGCCAAAGCGATTGCGAAGGAAAACAATTTATTAACGGGTATCGGTGATTACCATTCCCATACGAGACAATACAACCACGCTTATTCTCAAAAAATTAGAATGCATTTGACAAAACTGCATATTTTATTCAATGAATCAGTTTAGTCGCTATTCTGCACGACTCAAAACCGCAGAATTAAATCAAGAGGGTGTTATGAAAACTTGAGTACCATTGCAAAATGGTTGACGCCCACCGTACTGACCTCTATTTTTAGAATAGAGTTTTTAAAAACCCTGTCGGGGAATATTCTTTCCTCGCAGGGGATTGGAATTTTCTCCGATTTTTTATTTTGGAGGAAATCTATGCTTGAAGATACATTTCTGAGCTTGAGTGGTCATGCTTATTTACACGGAATACGCTGTTATCAGAACGATGAATTTTATGCCACATTCAATTTGATCTATCAATTGAATGGTTCACGTTCAGATAATGTGTGGTTAAAGTGTCAATTTAATAGGAATCAGTTTCCTGTCTTGACTGACTTATATCATTATTTAAGTGAAGATACAGCCGTCATAGTCAAATTTGATGTGAAATATGCCGGTTTCGAGCAGTGTTATGCAGGAATAACAAAAGATGATCCGCGTTCCATTGTGCATATCCATGGCGAATTGCTGACTATTTATGAATATTGTTATGTGAAAAGTGCCAAAGCTTTCCATCGCAATCCGCATGACCCGAAGAATTTTAGTATATGGCATAAAGTGTAAGCAATACTGTCATTCTTTCTGTTTTGTCAGAACCGCGCTTTTTAATCAAATAAATTTTTTTTCTTTAACTACCCACTGGGGAAACAACCCCCATGGGATTGATTTCCTCAGTATTCAATGAGGAAATTCGCATGTTGCATTTTTATTCTAAAGTATCGTATTCGCTAAAGCCAACAGAAGTAAAACTGGTCGCTCGTGCCTTACATTGTTTAGAAAAACGGTTACGTTATCATCCGCAAATCTTCAGTTATCCAGAAAGTGTATGTACTTATTTGCAATTACAGTTAGCAGAAGAGCGCAATGAAGTGTTTGCCGTTTTATTTATGGATAATCAGAATCGTTTGCTAGCATTTGAAAAACTTTTTTTTGGAACCATTAATGAAGCAAGGGTTTACCCACGGGTCATTGTGCAAAGAGCATTAGAACATAATGCTGCAAAAGTGATTTTTGCGCACAATCATCCTTCAAATCACTGTGAACCGAGCCAGGCAGATAAGGAAATAACGCAGGATCTACAACAACTTCTCTCTCTTTTGACTATTGAGGTTCTTGATCACATTATTGTTTCACATACAAACACTTATTCATTTGCTGAACATGGACTGATGTAAAGTGTTTTATCCTTCGGGGATTCGTCCTCCAGGACTTGTCCCTTTATCATTTTATTTTTTTAGGAGACAAGTCATGTCATTAAAGAAATTCATCACGATTAAATGGGACATTTACGATGTTCTAGCTGTTTGCCCCTATTTAACTCAGCAACAAGCCTGTCAGGTTCTAGCGCATATTTGCAAAAACCATGATGCGGCTATCGGTGTCGATTGGGACGTCATTGAATCAGCAGTCAGTGATCTATTATTTTCTGAATAATTTATCAGAAAATAATTAGCTACTTTGTTTTTTTATCAACCCTGTGGGGAAATCCTCGCAGGGGTTTCTCCGCAATTTAATTAACTATAGGAGAAATTGTGATGAATAAAAAATTAAGTATGAGTAAATTAAAGCACTTTAAACGCCCTTTTCAGGTTTTTTGGCACTCGAGCGGTCAAATATATTATACAAAAGGTGTAAGAAATTGGGTAAATGAAACAACAGGCAATTATTATCTGATAGACGATATTGCATTTATAGTTTTGCCACGCCTGCTGACAGAAAACGAGGATTGGTTTTATCTTCTTGAAATATTAGTGAATTCGAACCAGTCAATGTTTATTATGATCAGCGATAGCAAGGGCAATATTTGTTTAAAAAGCCCTATCCATTTCGCTAACTTTTCTATATTAAAAAAACCTATCAAGTTGTATTTGTGTTCGTCTAATAAACATTATTGTTTAATGTTGCCAAATGAATGTTAGTCTTTCAAGTATGCCCCATGCGAATGGGGCTTTTTAATTTTTTTATATCCTTTGATAAAAGTAAATAGTATTTTTTTTAAATCCGTCAAGCGAGGATAAATGTTGCTCGGACTGATTTCAAAAAAATGCTTGAGTGATTCAATCAGATTAGCCTTGTCGCCATTCTGCACGACTTAAAACAGCAGAATAAGATCAAGAGGGTAGGATGAAACCTTGATCGCCATTGCAAAGTGGTTCACGCCCATCGTACTGACCTCTATTTTCTGAATAGAGTTTTTAAGAACCCTGTCGGGGAAAATTTTTTCCCTCCAGGGCTAATATTTTCTCCG
>JBEPVM010000069.1:0-6039 GCA_041690995.1 Gammaproteobacteria bacterium
CGGAGAAAATATTAGCCCTGGAGGGAAAAAATTTTCCCCGACAGGGTTCTTAAAAGCTCTATTCAGAAAATAGAGGTTAATACGATGGGCGTGAACCATTTTTCAATGGCGATCAAGGTTTCATCCTACCCTCTTGATCTTATTCTGCTGTTTTGAGTCGTGCAGAATGGCGACAAGGCTAATCCTGTTGAATCACTCAAGCATTTTTTTGAAATCAGTCCGAGCAACATTTTATTCTGTCTTGATGGATTTAAAAAGATGCTATTTATTTTCATAGAAGGATGCAAAGAAATTAAAAATTAAAAAAGCCCCAAGGGTATGGGGCATACTTAAACTATTAATATTCGCTTGGCAACATTAAACAATAATTTTCGTCTGACTCACACAAATACAACTGGACGGTCTCCTCTAAAATAGGAAAGTTAGTCCAGGGGATAAGGTGTTTCAAATGGGTATTGCCATTGCCATCGCTGATAATAATCACCATTGACTGATCTCTCTTAGCTGATAGTTCGATAAGATAAAACCAATCTTTATTTTTTTTAAGAAGACGTGGAAAAATTACGAATGCAATCTCGTCAATTAGCCAATAACTGCCTGTTTCATCTGCTAAATATTTCACGCCTTTTGTATAATGCATTGGACTGATCTGATGCTTAAAAAATTCATCAGATCCTGTAGAATGCTTTAATTCATCCAATCTAAATTTTTTATTCATGAAAATTTCTCCTGAGTAAAATTAAACTGCGGAGAAACCGCTGTGAGGATTTCCCCACAGGGTTGATAAAAAAATCAAAATGGCTAATTATTTTCTGACGATTTATCAGGAAATAACATATCACTGAATGATTCAAGGACGTCCCAATTGATCCCGATATTTGCATCATGTTTTCTAAGAACATACGCTAGAACTTTACATGCTTGCAGTTTGGTTAAATCAGTCCGTGTGAAGCAAATGAATAAGCGTCTTCACCTGAAACAATCATGTAATCGAGAACAGTGATACCTACAATAGAAAGCATTCGCTGTAAATCATGCGCTATTTTGTGATCTCTTTGATCCGGATCACAGTTATCGAATAGAGGGTTACGTGCAAGAATTACTTTTTCAGCATTATATTCTAATGCTTTCTGCACAACGATCTGTGAGTAAACTATCGGTTCATTAATATTTATTTCAGAAAAAAGCTTTTCAAATTTTAATAAACGATGATGATTATCCAGAAATAAAACGGCGAAATCTTCTTTGTATTTCTCTACTAAATGTAATTGCAAATAAGCGCATACATTGTGCGGATTACTAAAGGTTTCTGGCTGATAGCATGACTGTTTTTTTAGACAACGCAATACATGAGTCAGCAGTTTTATTCCTGAGGGCTTCAGTGGATACAATAATTTCGAACAAGAACTAGACATATTAATTTCCTCATTGAATACTAAGGAAACCAATCCCAGGGGGATTGTTTCCCCAGTGGGTAGTTAAAAAAAGTTTATTTGATTAAAAAGCGCAGTTCTAACAAAACATAAAGAACAACAGTACCGTTTACAATCCATATTGCGATATTTGATGATTCTGCCTGTCTTGTTGATTATGATAAAAGGCTTTGACACCTTCTACATAATATTCATGAACCTTTAGCAGTTCGCCATGGATCTGTACGATAAAACGAGGGTCATTTTCTGCTATTCCTGCATAACACTGCTCGAAACCCGCATATTTCGCATCAAATTTAACGATGATCGATCTCTTCTCAATTAAATGATGATCCAATTGAGCGAAGACAGGAAACTGATCCCTATTAAATCGACACTCTAACCACACATTATCCGAACGTGAATCATTCAATTCATAAATCAAATTGAATGTGGCATACCATTCATTATTCTGATAACGCTGTAGTGCATGCAGATAAGCATGACCACTGATGCTTAGAAATGCATCTTCAAACATAGATTTCCTCCGAAAATAAAAAATCGAAGAAAATCCTAATCCCGTGAGGAAAAAGAATGTTCCCCGAGAGAGTATTAAAAACTCTATTCAGAAAATAGAGACCAGTACGATGGGCGTCAACCATTTTGCAATGGCGATCAAGTTTTCATGACACCCTCTTGATTTAATTCTGCTGTTTTGAGTCGTGCAGAATAGCGACTAAACGGGTTCATTTAATAAGAGATGCACTTTTGTTAAATGAATTCTGATTTTTTGAGAATACGATTGGTTGTATTGTCTCGTATGGGAATGGTAATCACCGATACCGGCTAACAAGTTCTTTTCATTCGCAATGGCTTTGGCTGCGATCCAGGCACCCACTTTGATATTGATGCAGGGATCAAATTGCAGTTCTGTTTGCGTAATGCCATGTGCTTTAAGGAGGGGCAGCCAGGCTGAATTAATTTGTGCAGGCCCTATATCAAACGAACCATTTTTATTTTTAACAATGTGTCCCACTTTTCCGCGCTCCACTTGCACGATGGCAATAATCAATTGAGCGGGCAGGTGATACGCGATGGCCGCTTCATTGATGCAGTGAAGCGGCACTGGCATCGGATAGAGAGGCATCAGAACGGTATCCCTATTTTATGTCCTGCAAGCTGGATGACAGCTTCAATCGCATTGTCCTCGGAAGGCTGGTGCAGCACAACATCCCACCACAGCTTAAATAATTCTTTATTACTTGATAACCAATGAAGCGCCTGGGTGGGGAAAATGTGTTCTGAAAGGGCTGCCATCAGCACCTCTCTCGTCATGGTAGGCGTATTGTCAGTAAAGCGCATGCTGTAATAAAAAGATTGATTATTATAGAGGGGTCCCATGAGCGGGGACCAGAGACCAATCAAATCGCCTTGCAATTGATACTGGTAGACTTCTCTGTTTTCTTGGAGTTGATACAGGTTTTTTACCAAACTGCCTGTAAAAATAGCATACGTCCATTGTGCTTCTTCTGCCGCAATCGATTCCGCTCCTGCATTTTTGGGGAATAAAAAACCACGGCGTAATTTTAATGTCGCAATGGCCAGATTAAGTTGACGAATTAAAAATCCATACTTCGCGATAAACTGTTCTTCGGAGTAGGGCATGGCTTGACAAAACTCTGCGACAGTGTAGAGCGTCCTACGATACAGTTCTGTATACATTTTACGAGGGCAACTAATCAGGTGTTTAATCGATTGGATGGATTGTCCAATGGCCGACACATACGATAATTCTTTGCCTGAGCGTGAGGCTAGGACTTCAGGTAGGAACGTCTTTTTTTCTATTGTCATGGATGACCTCTTCTTTTGGTAGGGATTGAGTTTTTTGGATCTGCATGGTTTGAATCAACTGTTCAAGGGGCGCTGGAATATCTATTGCTTCTTGTTCTGGTAATGGCATCCGCAATTTATAGAGCTTACCGCCTTCTAAGAGACAGAAAGCCTGTCCTTTGGGAAGATTCAATACATCGTTTTGTTCAATCAGACGTTGTTCACTGTGTGTGAAACGGTCTTCATTGGTGGAACGATAATAAATACCTTCTTCGCCATGCGATGTGTCCGCGCTGCTCGAGGCAGGCACTACACGCAGTATAGGAACCATCGGTAATTGATTTAAAAACATCTCGACTGTGGCGGCTTCTTTACAACGAAACATCACAACGGTGCCTATATTGCCCGCCACCTGGCCTGCTTTAGCGGCTGTTTTTAATCGTGCCTCGACATCTGACCATGTTTGCGTATAAGCGGTGACGGTAAAGCCTGCGCCACGTGATTTATTGAGTAAAGGAATAAATTCATCACCGATGATTTCGTTAAATTCATCGGAATGTAGGCAAATACGCGGTAACGGGATTTTTTCATCACTCTCAGGATAGCCGTCTTGTAAACCAAATTTATAGAGTCGTCCTGCGACTGAGACTAAATCCGAAAACATCGCATTCCCGACAGCTGCAGAGACCACAGGATCCGTTAAGGCATCCAGTCCTACATATACAATTTGTTTATTACGTATCACTTGCAGCCAATCTAAAATAGGCCGCTCATCCTCTATATCGCTATAATCGGGTGATAATAAGCTTGCTGATTTCCCCGTGGTCAATTTTTTAAGAAGAGGACCCAAGGAGGCCGTAATCTTACTAAAATATTCTTTGTCGTAACGACACGCTTGATGCAAATCATCAAAAATGGGATTTTTGAGTAATTGATGCTGTTCCACATACGCAATCAATGCTTTTAAATAAGAGAATTGACATTTAGCGGTGCTTTTACTTTTAATATAGTTTACAACCCATGTGTTGTACTCCGCATCTATTTGGGGCAACCAGAATGTCAGGTACCGCTCTAACAACAAATCCATTTTTGTAATATAAAATTTGACTTGTTTGTAATCGGGTTTTTCGCCCATCGCGACCATGGCCATGGCAATGGAATTAATAAATTGCCAGCCAAATTCTTTAAACGCGGCGGATTCGCCAGAACTCGGCAACTGGTTTGAAATGCGATTCGCGACCTCCGTCACGCGTGTAAAATTTCCAATCGGGTTATAACGACACGATTGATCGGGAAACCCTAAATGAAAGACGAGCAAATCCTTTTCACGCCCTGCGATTTTTGCCTCACTTGCTATCCGCCGCAATAAATCAACGTCCCCCTTCGGATCCAGCACAATTACCACGTCTCCTCGGCGAATATCCTGGCTGATGATGAGTTCCGCAAACCGTGTTTTCCCGACTCCTGGCAGTCCTAAGACGAGTAAATGGCTCGCGCGTTCAACGAGATCAATCGCAATAGGGTGTTCTGTCTCTGACACGCCATGAATACAAGGCTCACCGCCCACCTCAGGCGAACGGGAGGGGTATTTATAATGCAGGTTATAATCTAAATCGAGATCGCGTAATCGCTGGGTATGTTGTGCTGTCCATAAAAATCCTTTGCCTAAAAATAATTTTTTAGCACTCACAGGCAATTGCTTTGTGCTGAGAGTATAGGTCGGCATGCGCTTTAAATGACGTTGATAACGAAAGACGCGATACCCCTGTATAAACCGATAACCACCGAAGCCTAGCAAGGCAATGACCACGCTATCAAGGATGTCGTTGGATACTAAAAAAAGAGTGGGATTTATTAAAAATAAAATGGCCGCGACAAAGGTTGCGAGCGTTGTGATCCATTCGAGCGGAGGACGTAATAAACCCTCTAAAGGCGTTTGCATGCTCATATTACAGGTTCCCGAACCAATGCATTGTTTTGCTGATAAGATTTTCACACACTAATAACTCAATCAAGATGAGCCATAGAGCGATTTGCGCTCTCTTTTGACACCAATAGAAGATTTGATCGGGTGTTGTGCCAGAGTGTTGCCCTATTTTGAGAACAATCTGAGGCCAGAACAGAATAAAACCACACATTAGGCTCCAGCGAAATAGAGTGTACGCTATCGGGTGATGTTTAATCATTTCTGTGATAGAATCTAACAGGGTTGAGTCATGGAGATGAATAAAGGTGCATAACCCTGCCAATCCCAATACCACCGTGATTCGGAGAACAACTAAAGATAAACGAGATAAAGTATGAATAATCATCAAGAACATCCGAAAATGAAAAATGCCCTCTTATTAAAAATAATAAAAGGGATGTTTAAAATAAATGTTAAGATATTTCAATTTTTGCTTAATAATATTATTTTGGGTTCTTCGTCTTACGATGAAGAAATAGAAGAATTTAGAGAATGGCAAGAGGAGTGGGACGAATACAGAAGAGCTGTTAATCACTATAAATCCTTTTGATTCCCTTTCATCGTCTGCTTCGCTTTAGACGCTATTTTTTGGGCAATATTTTTTATAGCGCTTGATCCCTTACGTGCTGCCTGTTTAGTCATGTCATGCGTTCCCATGGAGAAGGTGTTGGCAATATCACCTACGGCAACTCCCATGGCGCTCATAAAACTAAACCAAAACAAAGGAGCAAAAATAACGAGGGATGCAATAATCATATCCGCCAAGGTAGCGCCCGCTCCTTGTTTCGCGAACCAGCCAGAATAAAGAGCTTGTATGAGCGTACTATCAAT
>JBEPVM010000070.1:0-5826 GCA_041690995.1 Gammaproteobacteria bacterium
AATATATACCCTATTAAAAATTTTTCAAGAAGTTTTTATAGGGGTGACCTATTACCCCGCAACTTGTGCGGGGCAAGTTATAACCCCCTAATGGAATTCCTCTTATATTATTAGAAAATCGGTATAAAATTTCGTAATAATTGCGTGCCGCTTGAAAATATTTTCTCGCTGACTGATTTTTTAATATGATACTTCACTTCAAATAAATGAGCATGTGGATGTAAAGATAATAAATAATCATCACTGGTAGTGATTTCATCTACGAGTTTTAATTCCAAAGCTTGTGTACCTAGCCACACTTCCCCTGTCGATACTTTTTCAATATCCAATTGGGTTCTGTTTTCGTGGATGAGATTTTTAAACAATTGATGTATTTCTCCCACTTCATGCCGTAATTTGTCACGACCTTCTTTTGTATTTTCGCCAAAGACGGTCAGAGTACGTTTATAATTACCCGCCGTGATTTGTTCAAAATCAATATTTTTTTCTTTGAGTAAACGATTAAAATTGGGTAATTGAGCGATAACACCGATTGAGCCGATCATGGCAAATGGTGCGGCCACTATTTTATTAGCAACACATGCCATTAAATAACCTCCACTTGCTGCGACTTTATCGACAATCACTGTTAGCCAAATATTTTTTTGTTTGAATCGTGATAACTGCGCAGCAGCTAAACCATACGCATGTACCATGCCGCCTGTACTTTCTAGGCAAACCACGACTTCATCTTGTGCGTTTGCGACTTCTAAAATCGCTGTCACTTCTTCGCGTAATGCTGCCACGGCGGATGCTTTAATGTCCCCTTGAAAGTGGATGATAAAAACATTTTTTGGAGGTGATATTTCAGAGAGGATTATTTTTTCTTTTTCTACAAGTTTTTTTGCCTTAGCATATTTTTTAAATTCTTTTTTAGAAAGTATTTTTTGTAATAATATTTCTTTTAGTTTGAGATATTTTTTATTGATATTTTTAATCGTTATTTTATTACCATTGAGTTTTTCTTTTCCACGCCCTGACAGGCTTAATATGCCTGCTAATAATAATAAAACAAACAGTAGAATAACAACGGCCTTAGCAGAAAATACGAGTAATTGCATAAATACATCTGACATCTTTTATTCCTTTTGGAGTTTTGTGGATTGAATGAGAATAATCGGTTGATTAATGAAATGGTCATTTACTTTTACGGAAACCATAGTTTGTTTAACAGTGACATGAGGCGGAAGCCTCTCAAATAAAATATGAGGCGTTAACAGCTTTTCATGGGTATGTTTTTTCTGAAATAACCAACTGTAAGTGCTGGGCGCAAATTCCATAGAGGCCATCCACAGAGGTTTCAACGCATGGCTAATAATAAAATGGGAATTCCAGAAGCGCAATACGAGTAGTTTATTACTTCCTTTAGGTACTTTGGTTAACACAAGTACGGGTGCACTGTCTAAATAAGTGGGTGAAAAAAGCGGTAAATGTTCTGTACTGTGTACAGCAGTAATACGGTATAACACACGGAGCCAATCATGTTGAGGCGCAACTTCCCAACCATTCTTCAATAATGTTTTTTGTATATCTGCTAAATTCCCAAGCCATTGCACATTAAATGTTTTTGCAGGTAATCCAAGGCGATTGACGCGATATAAAGGAAATTGTTTTCCTTGCTGTGACCACCAATCCTTTAATGTTGTGGTGTAGGTTGGCCATTCTAACAGGGTATAAGCGGATTTTAATTGATTAAAAGAAAAATAGAGGGAAGAACTATAAGTGATAAACAGTGTGACTAAAACTGTGATGACAACCCCTTTAGGGGCGATGTTTTTTTCCGGTTTTCGATTGTAAGATAAAATAATCAACATTAATAAAGCAGTACCTAACAACGCACTGCCTATAATATCTGTTAACCAGTGTACGCCTAAATATAAACGAGAAATAAAAACAACAGTGATAATGACTCCAACGAACGTATAAATGATTTTATGATAGCGTTGATGAATGTGATACAACCGAATCAACAATAAGGCGAGTCCTGCATAATACATAATCGCAAGTGTTGTGTGTCCACTGGGGAAAGAAAAATGACTGCTGTAGTCACTGTCAACAACGCCCCAAGGACGTGGCGAGTGAGACATGTGTTTAGCCATGGTGATACTAACGGTAGCGAGTATGCCAGTGAAGAGTACATGACACGCCGTATGCATACGCCTGGACCATGCTAGCCAAACAAACAAGGTCAGAGAAAGTGGGAGTAATACTATTTTTTCACCCAAAAAAGAAAGGCATAACATCACATTATCAGCAGCAGGTGTTCTGAGGCTTCTAAATAAATGAAAAATCACTTTGTTAATAAAAATATTTTGTGAACCTTCGTAAGCGGATAAACTTAATAAATAAAATAATGCAGCACAGGTGACTATAAAATAAAAACCTAAAGTGAGCTGGCCATGTAATTTTTGGGGATCATGATGTTTAAGCGCGGCTGTTAGCAAATAAAAATAACGGGACTTGCGTAATGTGTTCCAAATCCAGTTAAGAAACTGATCGACTTGAGTTTGGATTTCTTCAAATAATTTTTTAAGCAACCACAAGCATAAAATAATAAATAATCCGCTGAGGATTAGCATTAAAATAACACGTGTCGCAATTTCAGAAGGTAGTTCAACAGAGGCAGCGCCTAATAGAATGCCAGGTAACATATAAAGAGGTGCCCAGCCTATAGCAGATGCAATATTAGCAATCGTAAATCGTAAGGGTTTCACATCGAGCATGCCTGCAATAAGAGGAACGATTGCGCGTACAGGGCCTACAAAACGTCCAATGAATACGCTTTTTGCACCGTGCTTATCAAAAAATTTTTTTCCAGAAATTAATAAATGGGGATGTTTTTTGAAAGGCCAAAGATCATTAAGACGGTTTTTGAAATGAAATCCTAACCAATAGCTGATCCCATCGCCGACCACAGCGCCGAGTATTGCCCACAAGAGGATAGACCAAAAAGGAATAATACCTGCACCGACCAATGCACCAATGGCTGTCATCGTCACAGAGCCTGGAACGATTGTGCCAATGATCGCGATTGACTCACCAGCAGAAATTAAAAAAGTCACCAGACCCGCTAGTTGGGGGTTTGTATGTAACCATTGCAGCAGAGGGCTGGCGAAGTCAATCATGAGACATGTTCTCCAGCAGCTTGTTTGTCAGCATGGTAGGAAGAACGTACAAGAGGCCCGCTCGCGACTTGTGTAAATCCTAATTGTTTAGCGAGAACAGCAAATGCTTGAAATTGTTCTGGCGTCACATATCTTGCAACAGGCATATGAAATTGACTGGGTTGTAAATATTGACCCAGGGTAAGCATATCCACATCATGCGCACGTAAGTCTATTAATGTTTGCTTGACTTCATCATCTGTTTCGCCTAAACCCAGCATGAGTCCTGATTTTGTAGGAATAGTATGAAAGCGATGCTTGAATTCTTTGAGTAACTGCAATGAAAAAGCATAATCGGAGCCTGGTCTTGCTTGTTTATATAAGCGAGGCACTGTTTCAATATTGTGATTAAATACATCGGGTAATTCTGTTGCGGTCGCAGCTAAGGCAACGTCCATCCGTCCACGATAATCAGGCACTAATGTTTCAATTTTAATGGATGGGTTTTTTGCACGTATGGCTTTGAGGCAAGCACTAAAATGACCCGCACCCCCATCGCGTAGATCATCGCGATCAACAGACGTAATCACAACAAATCGTAATCCCATTTGTGCAATCGTATTTGCTAGATTAACAGGTTCATCAGGGTCAAGCGGATCAGGTCGGCCATGTGCGACATCACAAAAACTACAACGTCGGGTGCATTTGTCGCCCATAATCATGAAGGTGGCGATGCCATGGCTAAAACACTCACTCAAATTGGGGCAGGAGGCTTCTTCACACACAGTGACTAAGCGATTTTCTCGAAGTATTTTTTTGAGATCCGCAACTGCGTTTGATGTCGGCACACGAATACGTATCCAATCAGGTTTACGTAATGGACTGAGAGTGGGTTCAATTTTAATGGGAATACGGGCAAGTTTTTCAGCGCCGCGTTGTTTACTGAGATTTTCTTGTTCCATAGAGCAACACACCTACATTATAAGCTGGTTATTATGAGAATGTTTATTTAACTGTGTCATTCCCGCGAAGGCGGGAAACTATTCTGACGTGCAATTAAACTTGCTTTAGCAAGTGGAAATTATTTTACTAAAGTCAGTTTAGCTACAGGGCAGAATAGGTTCCCGCCTTCGCGGGAATGACACAGTTAAATAAATGTTCTCATTATACCCCAAATTTTTCATTAAATATTCAACAAGTTTTATGCTCGTGTCAGAGATATTCGCGGCTTTTTGAAATGCGGTAAGGTGTGTCAGGGTGAGCTTAGGAAATCCACACGGATTAATACGTGAAAACGGTTCTAAATCCATAGCTACATTCAATGCTAATCCATGAAAAGTGCATCCACGGCGAACACGCAGCCCTATTGAGCAAATTTTTTTCTCATCAATATACACGCCAGGCGCTTCACATTTCGCATAAGCGATTATTTGATATTCCGTGAATAAAAATTGAATAACAGTTTGTTCTAATAGGGTGATAATTTCACGAATATTGAGCTTTTTGCGCTTGAGATCAATGAGCGTATAGGCAATCAACTGCCCTGGGCCATGGTAAGTCACTTGACCGCCACGGTCTGTTTGTATGACAGGAATGCTCCCAGGATTTAACAGATGCTCAGGCTTCCCATTTTGGCCTTGCGTAAAAACAGGGGGGTGCTCGAGCAGCCAGATTTCATCAATCGTCTCTTCATTGCGCGTGTTGGTAAATTCCTGCATGGCTTGCCATGTTGCAGAATAATCTTGTAGACCCAGGGGTCTGATAATGACAGTTTTTTCAATGTTTGGCTTAGCATCGTCCCCTCTCCCAGAGTGTTTTTTGCGAGGGGAGCAAGCGCTACTTAAGCTTGTCCCCTCTCCTGGAACGCAGTGAGGGGAGAGGATTAGGGTGAGGGAAGTTTTCATTTCGATCGCTTAATTTTAATGGATAGGTATTTCAAGTTGTTTACATATTTTTTGTGCTAACAAATCTTTGATTTCTCGATGGCGAGGAACAGGTGCAATTTTTGAATTTGATGAATTCTCCCCCATAGAATGATTAGCGCCTTCTCTTTTCTTTATGCAATTATTTTTATGTAAATGCCGTTCCAGGTCATTAAGTTTCATAGAGAATTATCTTCTTTGATTTTTATATAGAAATCGAAATTTCTTGAATTTTTCGATTTCCTATGTGGTGATTCTTGTATTCTATTTTTTTAGCAGCTTGTTCGCGCCTATATTCTACGATTTCTTTGAGTGCATTGATTAAATTGGATTTTGCCTCATCGACAGTTTCACCTTGACTCATTGCTTCAGGTATTTCTTCAAACCAGCAAACATAACCACCCTCTTCTGTAGGTTCGAAAACTGCTGTTAAATTTCTAAGCATATCAGTCGTTCTCTTTTATCAAAATAACTGTGTAAGTATATAGTATTTTGATTAGATTTCCATAAAAACTAATTTTAATAGATAGGTGAAATGATACGTTATAAATGTCCTACGGGTATAGCATTATAAGAATTCATAATAGGTAACGCGGAAGAAATATACATAAAGATCGTCCAATTTATAATGGCATTATAAATTGGACGATGCCTAATGGTTTGATTTTTATTCACGGCTAGTCTTTAATGAGTTATGGGTTAGACTAGGGCAATCGCACTGAAATTTTAGGTTTTAGCTAAATAAAAAATCAGTCTTGTAT
>JBEPVM010000071.1:0-5727 GCA_041690995.1 Gammaproteobacteria bacterium
TTAATCAGCAAAGTTAGTTGACGCAAGTAGCAAAGCTAGTTGACATTTAATACATGTTCCTAAGACTCAATTTTCCTTGGTAAAAATAAACTGATGGTATCATTCAGAAATCGTTGCCCTAATTCTGTCGCACATAGGATGAGAGGATTATCGACTAATAATTTTTTCTCTTTCGCTACGATTAAAGCAGGTTCTAGTAAAGTGATATCTAATCCAGTGCGCTCGTTAAACAAACACGCGCGTGCACCTTGAGTTAAGCGTAAGGCATTTAACATGAATTCAAAGCAAATATCATGTTGCGCGAGGGCAACCTTTTGGGCAGTTAATTTTTTGGCAGGATCAAGGTACTCTTTAGGATTTTTGACTTGCCAATGTCGTGAGATGACTTGCGCTGTGCTATCCGTTATTTTACTGTGCGCGCCTGCGCCAATCCCTAAATAATCACCAAATTCCCAATAATTCATATTATGCCGAGAGTATTGAGCAGGTTTTGTATATGCTGAGACTTCATAAGGATGTAAGCCCGCGTCAATCAGCAGGGCTTTTCCTTGTTCTTGAATTTCCCATAGAATCTCTTCTTCTGGTAAGCGTGGCGGTTGATGATAAAAAAAAGTGTTTGGTTCAAGCGTAAGCTGATACCAGGATAAATGCGGCGGATTAAAAGAAAGTGCATCCCGTAAATCACTCAGTGCATCTTCGAGCGATTGTCCTGGTAAGCCATGCATTAAATCGAGATTAAAATTATCAAACCCCGCGTGTCTTGCACTTTCAATCGCGCGTAACGCATGAGCACGATCATGAATACGCCCTAATGCTTTTAATTTATCATCTTGTAGGCTTTGAATACCAAGTGATAAGCGATTAATACCTGCCTGGCGAAAACCGATAAATCGCGCTTCGTCTATCGTACCTGGATTTGCTTCCAGAGTGATTTCAGTATCAGGATTTATAGAGACTCGACTACGCACACCCGTTAGAATTTTATCAATTGCATCGGGTGAAAATAAACTGGGTGTACCGCCGCCGAAAAAAATACTGTGAATACTCCGCCCTTCAATAGCGGATAAGTTCTCGTCTAAATCTTGCAATAATGCAGCGACATATTTATTTTCAGGAATAGCTTCTCGCGCTTCATGCGAATTAAAGTCACAATAAGGGCATTTGCGCACACACCATGGGATATGGATGTACAAACTTAAAGGGATGGGGTTAGCGAAAATAGGCATATACCCATCATACCTTAAGATGCGCTACAATAGAAACCTACCAACTTATAGGAATAGGGGAGAAAATAGTAATGGAAATACTTTCTTTTTTACGCAAAATAAAAAATATTTTTTTGATAGCCATACTTGCCAGCCATATTTCACCCTGTGATGCCCTTGCGTCAGATCAACTGAAAGTCATTGGCCAGGTTGTCTGGGCAAAAGGCACAGTGAAGGCGGTATTACCCAATGCAGAACCGAGAGTATTAGCGCGGCGCTCAGAAGTGTATGAGCACGATACATTGACAAGCGACCCTGCTGGCACGGGCGAAATTGTATTTACTGATAATAGTGTATTATCGTTACGAGAAAGTTCTACCGTACAAATTGATCATTACAATTATAATAAAGGAGTTGCAAAAGGCAAAGATACGTTTGTTATGAGTGTAGCAAAAGGTGGATTCAGAACAGTCACGGGCGCAATTTCTAAAAATAATCCAGGCGGATACAAAGCAACTACCCCTGTTGCAATTATTGGTGTCAGTGGAACGCGTTATTCTATTTATTTTGACGCTGCTAAGAAAAGTATGGCAGCAAAATTAGATCAAGGAACTATTTTTATCTCAAATCCACAAGGTCAGATAAAATTACAAAGATGTATGGCGGGTGAAGGAGACTGCATCAATCATCTTTATGCTCAAGTAAGAGGTAGGAATGTTGCGCCAGTTATCGTTAAACAGGAACCTGCCGTATTCAAAGTTGAACCACCATTGACAACAACGAATGGCTTTCCTGATTCAGGCACAACCAGCCCTACCACTGAATCTTCTCAGCCAAACACAAGCACTACCACTGAATCTTCTCAGCCAAACGCAAGCACTACCACTGAGCCTTCTCAATCAAGTACAACAACTACCACTACCACTACTGACTCTTCTAAATCAACCATTATCGAAGGGAGTTTTTGTATTAATTAATTTCGCGTTAGCGACTCATTAATACGCTATTTCTTAACATGCGTATAAACCCCATCCCAATCATTTGCGGGTGGGGTTTTCTGAAACTCAACCAGTCGTTCCAAGTATAAAGAATATAACCGTACATCAGGATATTTTTTATTTAATGCTTCAAATACTTCACGGGCTTTTTCCCATTGTTGAGCAAAATAAAAATTTAAAGCTGCTTGGCTGAGTTCAAGCTCTTGTCGTAATTCATCTGTTAGTTCAGCTTGCTTACAAACGACTTCATACAGTGCCACACCGTTATTTTTACCTTTGACTCGTACTTTATCGACTAAACGAAATACGATTTTCTTTTGATTCATTTGAGTTGATTCAGTCGTCAGAATATGCACCCCATAATATTTTGTCAGTGACTCAACCCGTGAGGAGAGGTTCACTGCATCCCCCAGCACGGTATAATTAAGACGAAACCTTGAACCCATATCGCCTACACTCATCATGCCTGTATTTAAACCGATACCCATATTAATTTCTGGCCAATGACGCTCGGCTAATATTGGTTTTAATCGAACCACCTCTTTTTGCATATCCAAGGCTGCCAGCAATGCATGCTCTGCATGGTTTTTATCTTTTAAAGGCGCACCCCAAAATGCCATGATAAGATCACCGATATATTTATCAATGGTTCCATGATATTTGAAAATAATTTCCGTCATCGGTGTAAAAAAATCATTTAACATATCTTTTAATTGTGAGGCCAACATGCCCTCAGAAATTGTTGTGAAATTACGAATATCTGCAAATAATACCGTCATGTTTCTATCTTCCCCGCGCAATCCATAATGAGTCGAGGACTTCAGCATTTCATCAATATGTTTTTTTGGCACATATTGGCCAAACATTTCTTTTAATCTTTCGCGGCGGCGCGTTTCAAATAAATAACCATAGGTGATATTAAAAATAGCTAATAAAAAAGGAAATACCATTGGAATAAGAATATTAAAAATAAGATTTGTTTTTTCATTTAATTGATTATTAAGATAGATCATGATGACTGGGATAAAAATACTTAATAAAATAAGCGGAAGTGGGCCTAAATAGGGAAATACAATAACTAATATCAATCCTAAGATAAATGTTAAAATGATTTCTGCTCCTAATGACCAGGCTGGTTTTTGAAGGAAATCATTTTTTAAAATACCATCCGCTACTGTCGCATGAATTTCAAGGCCTGGAAAAGAAGTTTGAATGCTCGTTGGTTTTAAATCTCCTAAACCGACAGCAGTCGAACCTACAAAAACAATTTTTCCAGCAAATGCACCAGGAGGAATTTTATTATTTAGCACATCTCCCGCTGAAAAATAAGGGAAAGCATGCCCTCGTCCACGAAATGGAATAAGCACTTGTCCTTTATCATCTGTCGGAATAATTGTTTTTCCAAGCTGTACGCCTTCCAAGCGGACGGAATCGCTATATCTTTCTGTAATCAAACTCACTTTCTGTAATAAATATATTCTTACAGCTTGTAACGCAAGCGATGAATAAAGGCCATCTTTATAGCGAAGCAGTAGCGGCACTCTTCTCATAATGCCATCTTCATCCGGAAATATATTGATAAACCCGACATTTTTTGCGATCACTTCTAATGTTGGATTAACACCCAGTACGCCACGCGTTATGAAGAAATACAAATTCTTCTCTGCGGAGGTTGTCAATGTTAATAAAGGAGAAGGGATAGCGCCTTCTACATAAGGAGATAACAAAAAACTAATGCCAACAACAGAATCGCCGTGGCTTAAGCTGGTTGCAAATTTAATATCATTATCAAAATAAGGCATCACTTGTTTTAATGCTGTTTCAAAAGGCGGGTTCATAAGATGCTGTATTGTCATCTGGTTAAAAACACTTTTCGCAATATTAGCCTCTTCTCGAGTAAAAATCATATCGAAAGCAATAACAACCGCGCCTTGCGCCTGGATATGATCCACTAAAGTGGCGAGCTTATAACGCGGCCAAGGCCAACGGCCTTCTTGTTTAAGGCTTATATCATCAATATCAACAATGGCAATAGATGTTTTTAATTTTTTATGATGAGGCGTGAGTAATTTGGCGCGTAATTGTATATCATAAGCAAGATGTTCAAAACGGCCAACCCAATGTTGAACAGAGCGAATGGGCGTTATCTGCAGCCATAGCGCCAGCCCTAATAATAGGAGCCCCAAAATAATTGGGATACGCTTGTTCATACATCATCCTTAATAAGCCGCAATGCTATAGAGTACATGATATCTTTTTTAAGGCGAAAAATGCACACGATATTTAAAACAGAAGTGATTAAAAAGCATTCTTCTTTACCCGCAAGAGTCACAAAAATCACGACACCCCACGGAGAAATCACCACGCCTGCTTTTATGCCTGTGGCTACACGCGCTTTTGTGAATATGCTAACGCCTCACGATTTAACTCATACGGGTAGTCAAATTATTTTAGGCGGCAATACTTATCACATGCTATGTGCGCCTGGCATGGATATACTTCAATGTGCAGGAGGGATGCATCGTTTCATGGGGTGGGATAAACCCATGCTGACAGACAGTGGTGGATTCCAAATATTCAGTTTATCTAAAAATAATAAAATTTGTAAAATAGATGCGTCAGGCGGACATTTTAAACATCCCATCACGGGTCAAGTGATTCATCTCACGCCCGAAACCTCAATTAGCGCTCAAAAAATCATTGGCGCAGATATTATCATGGCGTTTGATGAATGCACGCCTGAGACGGGTGGCAGAGAAGCTGCATTAATTGCTTTAGAAAGAACGCATCGTTGGCTATATGAATCTATTGCGATACATGAGAAAAATCCGCAATCTACGTATGGCTTTAAACAAGCCTTATTTGGCATTATTCAAGGGGGTAGTTTTTTAGATCTACGCGAAAAAAGCACACGAGTGATTGTGGATGCAAACTTGGATGGTATTGCAATTGGCGGCGAAATCATTGGGTTTGATATGCAAAAAACAGTAGAAGTTATTGATTGGGTGCGACCCATGCTCCCTGAAAATAAAACACGTTATACGATGGGCGTTGGATTGAATCCGCAAGACTTAATTGATGTAGTAGGAAGAGGCATTGACATTTTTGATTGCGTGGGGCCGACTAGAAATGCGCGGCATGGCACGCTTTATTGTGGGAAAATCGTAAAAAAAGACGCATGGCTTGCTTTTGAAGGCGAAGAAAACTATAGCAAAATTCTCATCAAAAAAGCGGTTTTTGCCAGAGATGAAAGACCGATTATGCCAGATTGTCTCTGTTACACTTGCAAAAATTTCACACGCGCTTATTTGCATTATCTTTTTAAGCAACAATCCATGGTCTATTTTAATTTAGCCTGCATTCATAATATTTCTGTGATGCAGAGGGTGTGTGAAGAAATGCGGAAGCTTATTCTGGCGACTTAATTTTTGAAATCACGACTCATGCGCAAAAATCGAGAATGTTTATTATTTAACTGTGTCATTCCCGCGAAAGCTTGTCATTCCCGCGAAGGCGGGAACCTA
>JBEPVM010000072.1:0-5659 GCA_041690995.1 Gammaproteobacteria bacterium
GCTAGCCCTCGCAAAGTAAACATTCTTAAATGTAATTCTTCGGCATCTTTTACGTTTATATTTTGTGCCGCTTGTATCAAGGGTAATTTTTTAATATCCAGAGGAAATACACTGGCCAGTGTTTCTATCTGTTCCGCCGCGCTAGCTTGCGCTAGCCCTCGCAAAGTAAACATTCTTAAATGTAATTCTTCGGCATCTTTTACGTCTATATTTTGTGCCGCTTTTACCAACGGCAATTTTTTAATCCTTTGGGAAAGTATATTCGCCAGTGCCTCTATTTGTTGAGTTGCACTTGCTTGCGTCAACCCCAGCAAAGTAAATACTTTCAAACGTAGCTCGCCCGTCTCTTTTACATTTACATTTTGTATTGAATGCGCTTGTGTCGAAGATAATTGAAATTGAAGAGAGGGCAGTACAGGAGCTTTATTCAAAGCAGTTATAGTGGGTTCTAAAGGTGACACAGGAACAGAAGTCGTACTTTGTGCGACTAAAAAAACATCATGAAATGCGCCCGCTAATTTTTTTGTATCGCCAACGCCCCAAAAATTAATAGACACATAGCCTTTAATATCGTCTACCACGTGCTGATAAATAGCTAACACATAAAGTTGCTCACGCCGTAATTTTAACAATGCTTTTTGTAATTCAGGTTCTCGTAATACCAGGCTACCCTCTACGACCGCATCAGTATCTGAACCAGAAAAAGTTGCCCAAGAATTATTTAGGACTTCTTTATCAACATCTTCTTGAGTCGAATTCGCTTTTACACTAAATTCAATTCTATAAATCCCATTTTTAAACTGGCCATGTGTCCCCAAAATAGCATCAATTTTACGAGGATTTAGCGTAGTTTCCAGCGACTCAGAAGTACCCAATGGAAAATCACTCTCCTCCTGATTTGTCATTTCTATTTTATCAAACAACCCCCTGACTGCCTTCGCAAGATTAACTTCATTACCTTCGCCTTTCACATGCATGAATGTCACCCTTGGAGAATCCCACAGATAAGGGTTATCAAGGCTCATCACTTGTAACCCATTCGCCAATGCAACGCTCATCACAGGATTGACCTGATCTTGCAATAAAAGCAAATCGCCCTTCATTGAAGTAACGTCGCCCGTTTTTTTAAATTCAATCCATGAAACAAGCCCCATATCAGACGTGATTTGCATGCCCCTCATAGACACTTTTAAATCATCGCGCGGCACAATAATTTTATAGGTTTTGCTATTTGCGTTATATTCGCCTTTGTATCCTATGAGTTTTGAAATTTTGTTAATATGAAGCTCTGTGCTGTCTGCTGTTTCAAGCGCGTAAGAATTAATTGAAAAAAACAATAATAAAATAATTAAAATAGAAAATCTTGCCATTTCGTTCGTCCCTATCACTCATTCCTACAATCCATCGTAATTTTCATTGTAGCTTAATCACACAGTTAAATGCTACCCTCCTTTACTCATCCCTTTATTCAAAAATAATCCCAATGACGATGAACTTCGGCTTATCAATATATTGATCGACATGATTCACTGGCGCTATTGCACTTGCCGCCGCAAGCGCGGCCTTGTCAAGCACCTCAGCTCTGCTCGTTCTCAATAATTGCACCTCACTTACCTGCCCTGTGGGATACAGCAAAAAGCCAATAACAGGAGTGCCTTTCACATTCAAATCCATCGCGGATTTAGGATAGACTAAATGCGCTGTCAGTGCTTTTCCTAATAACGTCAGTAACGGTTTATCTATTCTTTTATCGCCAATCAAATGGACAGGCTCCGTTTCTGGTGAGCGACTAATATTCACAGAACGGCTAGTGTTTAATAATTGCGGCATCTCAGCCATTGTAGGTTTTTTAATACCTAACTTTGATTGAGGTAATACCTTCTGAGGAGGCACTTTTTCTTGTATGGGCGCCAGAGGAGCTGTCGCATCATGATAGACATACGAAGGGATAAATAAAGAAGGCTTCTCTTTGTCATCAGGTAGTTTAATCAAAGCAGGTTTCAAAACCCACACGAATGAAACACCTGAAAATAACAAGCAATGGCATAGTAAAACCAGCCAGAAGCTATTTCGTTGGATAACTTTTGCGGCTTTATTTCGCATTCACTGCCTGTATCTCAAAAGACGGTTCTCCTGTATCATACGACAACTTTATTTAAGTATACATATAAGATATAAAATATGAGCGCTAATAAAAACACCCCTTATGCTAATTTAGAACCCGATTTAATCCTCAATGCCGTGGAAAGCATGGGTTTTCTGTGTAGTGGTAGTTTGCTTGCCTTAAATAGCTATGAAAATCGTGTCTATCAAGTGGGCATTGAAGATAAAACACCTATGATTGTAAAATTTTACCGCCCAAATCGTTGGAGCAATGAAACCATTTTAGAAGAACACCAATTTGCTCTCGAATTAGTTCAGCATGAAATTCCTGTCGTAGCGCCTTGGGTATCCTCTGCACAAGAAACATTACACGAATACAAAGGCTATCGTTTCGCGCTTTTTCCGCGTTGGGGCGGTCATGCGCTCGAATTAGATAGTCTCGATCAATTAGAATGGATGGGACGTTTCATTGGACGATTACACGCAGCCGGCGCCTGCAAACCTTTTCAGCATCGTCCCTTTTTAGATATAAAAACGCACGGCTATTCCTCTTATCATTTTTTAATAGAACATCATTTTATTCCTGAGGCCATCAAAAACAATTATTGTCATATTGTTGAATCTCTCCTAAAAAAAATTGAGTACTGTTTCCAACAAGCAGGCTCTATTAATGCTATTCGCTTACATGGCGATATTCATGTAGGCAATGTCCTATGGAACGATGCAGGACCCCATATTGTCGATTTAGACGATTGCATGATGGGTCCTGCTATTCAAGATATTTGGATGTTGCTGTCAGGCGATAAAATACAGATGCGTTTGCAATTGGAATATATTCTGAGCGGCTACCGTGAATTTCATGATTTTAATCCACGCGAATTACAACTCATTGAAGCATTACGCTCTTTGCGAATGTTATATTATTCCGCATGGCTTGCAAAACGCTGGGAAGACCCTGCCTTCCCCCACAGTTTTCCGTGGTTTAATACGCCTCATTATTGGGAAGAACAATTGCGATATTTGGGAGATCAGCTTAATATTTAAATTGTAAAAACTTAAAAAGAATAATCAATCCCCTGCCACCATCATATTTTCTAAAAGAATAGAACCCGTTCGGATATTGCCTCGCGTATCCACATCACTGCCCACTTCTACCAATTGGGCATACATATCCCGCAAATTACCTGCTATCGTTATTTCTTCGACTGGATATTGAATATCACCATTTTCTACCCAGAATCCTGCGGCACCACGTGAATAATCACCCGTCACTAAATTAATACCTTGTCCCATTAATTCTGTCACTAATAATCCTGTTCCCATGGATTTTAGCAATGCGGGCAAATCTTTTTTTCCGGGCGTAATCACTAAATTATGCGCACCATCAGCGTTACCAGTCGTTTGCAATCCTAGTTTTCGCGCTGAATAAACACCGAGGCTATAACTTTCCAAAATACCATTTTTAATAAATACGTTCGGACGTGTTGCGACGCCATCATCATCAAATGGTTCGCTACCCGCTCCTCTTTCTAAATGTGGATGCTCGGCGATTGAAATAAAAGAAGGGAAAACAGGCTTACCTAATTGATCTAATAAAAAAGATGTTTTTCGATAAAGAGCGCCACCTGAAATGGCCGACATAAAATGCCCTAATAAACCACGCGCCTCTTCTGCCGCAAAAATAACAGGTACTCGACGCGTGGTTAAATGCCGCGCGTTCAGACGCTGAACGGTGCGCTCTGCCGCTTCTTTACCAACAGCCTCCATCGAATGAAGTAATTGCGGATCAGGCGAAACGGTATAACTATAATCTCTTTGCATGGCATCGCCTGCAGACGCAATCAAAACACAATTCATTTCATGACGAGTCACGGGGAAAATGCCAATAAACCCTTCTGTATTCCCATACACATTCCATGCTTCTGTGGTGGAAACACTCGCGCCGTCTGACTGGGTGATACGCTTATCATAAGTCAATCCAGCCGCTTCACAAACACGCGCCATCTCAATGGCCTGCTCGACAGTCACTGCCCAAGGATAAGATAGGTTTAACTCAGGATAATTAAATGCGAGTGAGTTTTTATCAGCCAATCCTGAATAGGGATCTTCATCCGTAAAGCGCGCAATATGGCATGCGGCTTTAACAGCCGAGGTAATCGCCTCAGCTCTTAAATCAGAAATACTGGCTGAGCCAGATCGTTTTCCAAAATAAACCGTCAAGTCAATTATTTTATCTTTGTGATATTCAACAGATTCAACTTCTCCTTTGCGTGCCGTCACTGAAAATCCTTTATTAGCGACAATATCCACCTCAGCACTGGTCGCGCCTTGCGCTGTCGCCTCTTGTAAAATATCCACAGCTAATTTTTTTAAATAAGTTGCGGTAAAACCTGCTTGTGTTAATTCAGTTATCATTTTATTTCTCTCGTATTCACTTGGATTTTTAGATTTTTTTATAGTATCCTAATCGTCCTTACATTCCTATTGGAGAACGTCGAACATGAAAAAATTTATAGCTCTGTTAATTAGCGCATCTCTTATCGCCGCACCAGTTGCTTTTGCTGATGACCAATCCACTACCCCAGATCAAGCTGCTGCCATGCAAAAAATGTCTGGCAATGATCAAGTAGCTAGCCATCCAGCAAAAAGCGCCAAGAAAAAAGCACGTTGCCATCACTGTAAATGCCATCACGGCAAACAGAAAAAACATGTAAAGGATGCTGACAAAAACATGTAAGAGACGTTTTTTCTTGTCGCCCTGCAAAATCTTCGTCCATTTTTCTAAAAAAGAATGTAGGAAAAGTGCGAAGATTTGTGCAGGGTCTCTTTAGGGAACTCTATCAGTTTTTGCGAAACCTGCTACCATACCATATCACGCACAAAAACGCCGAATATGAAGTGCAGGAAAACGGGCTTTTTAATGAACTTCTTTATTGAGGAATTTAAAAATGAAAAAATATCACTCCCCTTTATTGTTTCTGCTCTTGTTAATTTCACCTTTGACATATTCTGCAACAGCAAAAAATTCAATGCCTAAATTTGAAAGTGAGATTACTTCTATTCCAGCCAGCACACAAAAAATTATGGAAAAATATACGTGGAAATCAGATTGTCCGGTTCCATTGAATGATCTAGCACAAGTCAAGTTATCTTATTGGGGATTTGATCAAAAAGCTCATCAAGGCATTTTAATTATAAATAAAATGCTAGCGGCTGAAGTGGTAAGTGTATTTAAAGCAGCTTATTACCATAAATTCCCCATCGAGCGAATGGAACTTATGGATGAATTTAAAGGCGATGACGATGCTGCAATGGCAGTAAATAATAGCTCTTCATTTAATTGCAGAGCTATCACAGGAAAACCAGGCGTTTTTTCTCAACATAGCTATGGTCGAGCAATTGACATTAATACATTAATTAATCCCTATGTGAAAGGTGAAAAAATATTACCGCCGTGTGGAGAAAAATATGCTGATAGAACCCAAGCTTATCCAGGGAAAATCACAAAAAATAGTTTTATTTATAACGAATTCACAAAACGTGGTTGGGATTGGGG
>JBEPVM010000073.1:0-5650 GCA_041690995.1 Gammaproteobacteria bacterium
AGATAGCTCAGTCGGTAGAGCAGAGGACTGAAAATCCTCGTGTCGGTGGTTCGATTCCACCTCTGGCCACCGTAAAAACCAAGAATAATCAACAGGTTGTATAAATTTCCTTTCCTTGGGTCATTCGAGACTGTAGCAAATTTGTAGCAGAGATTCTATCTGCTGCTTTCCTAAGATGATCACTGCTCAAATGAGCGTATCTTAAGACCATCTCGAAATTCGCCCACCCTCCAAGTTGTTGCAATTCTTGAAGCGATGTACCATTTTGCACATGCCACGAAGCCCAGGTGTGGCGCAAGTCATGCCATTTAAAGTCTCTTATCTCTGCTCTTTTCAGCGCATTCCCCCACGCCTTAGTGCTGAAACGAGTAACAGGTTGGCCTTTATATGAAAAAACAAATTGGGGATGCTTTCCCATTTGCTTTTTAATAACTGCCATAGCATTGCCATTTAAAGGAATTGCAATGGCTTTTCCCGATTTAGATTTATGGGCTGGAATACAAGCATGATACCGATCAAAGTCAATTTCAGACCATTCCAGATAAACAATGTTAGATGCCCTGAGACCTGTATGAAGCGCAAACTCCATGGCATCGGCAAGATGTTTTGGTAATTCATTTTTCAAACATTCTGCCTCTTCACACGTGATCCACCGTATGCGTTTATTATTTTCCTTACGCATACGAACAACAGGGGCTTTATCTAACCATTCCCATTCCCGCTCTGCTTTCCGCAAGATAGCTCGAATAACAGCTAACATGCGATTAACAGTGGCAGGACTTGCTCCTTGTTTTTCCTTCAGTTGGGCAAGTTTTTCAATCTTGTCACGGGTAATATCTATGAGTAACACGCCAGATAAATGCTGATCTAGCCATCTAAACTTAGATTTGTCACTGAATAGACTTTTTTTATGCTGCGACTCCGCACACCATCGCAATACCGCGTCATTCCAATCTTTACTGGGTTTTTCCTTCAATGTATTCACTTTCCACAACTCGGCCTTGATTTTATCATGCAAGCGTTGCGCATCTACCTTGCAGGAAGTGCCAGTAGTTTCTTGTATTCGCGTTCCTTTGTGACTAATTGTGATCCACCAGATATTTTTTCTTTTGTAGAGTGCCATAATGTCCTCCTATTTGTTTGAGTGACACCCCACGATGTTTTAGCCGTACTAGGATAAGATGATCTAATACATTCCACAAGATCATTCTCTAAAAAACACCAGCGCTTGCCGATTTTAGCGCCAGGTATTTCTCCTTTAATGGTTTTTTTACGCAACCCCTCGGGGGTGATATGCAAAAGCACAGCCGCTTCTGTGAGGGTGAGCACGCGCATTGTTATCTCCCGCGATAAGTCATCATTGCAGGTCTGGGATTTTTGATAGAAAGCCGATGAGGATCATGGTAGCGATGTAGCAACTCACTTCGCAAGATACGCATATTCTTGGGGGCATCAATACCGATGGAGATGTCGCCTATTCCGTCTAAAATAATAATCTTTATTGCATCAGCGATTAAAAATGATTGTCCAGGTTTACGATCAATTATTAGCATAAAGGACTTCCTGTTCCTATTAAGTGGGTTTGAGTTTAAGCATTCTCCGAATGCTTAAAAATGAATGTATACTATTTGTATCAATCAGGTCAACAAATAAAAACGAGATACTTTTTGTATCATACTCAGAGAGTTGTTTTTTGGTGTTGTTAAACATTTTTTTAAGAATCACATAAATTCGATGATTCTTATGTGCCGTGATTGCAGTTTAATTTTTTATAATTTACTAGTATAGCATGTCCACTACCATAATAATCTAAGCACAATAGTTTTTGACTACGGCAATACGCCCGTGGCCTAGTTCTTCCGTCAAAATCATACGCGCCTGATGATCTATTTTCTTTTGCTCTGGGCTAAGCTCATGCGATTTAAGTCCGCCGTTAATAGGTGCCTCCCAGCCTGTTAATTCTTTGTAACGCTGCTGAGCATAAGCATGTCGCAATCCATGTAAATTTTTAAATCCTGCGCGGATGACTTGTTTATCGTAAATGCAGCGTTGTTGAATATAGGATTTTTTAAGCGGGATCATGGACAGGTCTTTGTGTTGAACCAGATTTTTTGCTTGGTTAAGCCAATGTCGTTGCTCGTCTGTTCGGATAGGAATATCTCTTCCACGGCCACCTTTGCACCAAGAATCTTGCAAAGATAAATAATCGCCTTTATCTGCGCGCCATGGTTTGATTTTTATTGCTTCTTCGCGGCGTAGACCAAATACACGTTGTAGCTCGAGCGAGATGCGAATGTACTCGTTACTGATATTAGAGAAGGTGGGATTATGGATCGCTTTATTGTGGGTTGGTATGTATATACGCCTGCTGATGCCGAGTTTCGTATTACTGGGAATAATATTCACTTTATTGATCCGCACACATAAATGCCGCAGAACGGCTGTGCGATTTTTTATTGTCGCATTGGACAAGCTTTTTTCTTGCCAATATTTTATAACTGCAGTGATATGCTTTTCTTTTAAGCCTTTAATATCACGGAGTGCATAACCTCGAGAAATTAAATCTTCAGCAAATTTATATAAAATATGTTTTCTATTATGTTGTGTTGCGTATGATCCATCGCGATTATAGTTTAAAACTTGATAAATTGTACGCTGTAAATCATGACGAATACCCATAGATATGTACCTTCTTTTCGTACCTTGCCCTATGACGGCTGCTTCATTTGTTAAGTGTTAAGCATCTCAATCTATTTCGCCGTGCGAGAATAGATCGCAATTTGTATTGCAACGAGATGAGTTTCTAGGGTTTTTGTACGTGGGACACCTCCTTTATAAAATTAAAAAATGAATAAAAACATTATGGCAATAAGTAAAAAAAACTTATTGTAACAATGTCAGTGTGTTGAAAAAGCGATTGTAAAATCGCGTGGATGTAAAAGAAGATGCTTAAAATCAAACATCGGTTGAAAAAGAAAACATTCACTTGCAGTGAATGACATAAACCATTTTGCAATGGCGATCAGGCGTTTTATCATGCGGCTCCTGATCTTACCTTACGTTTTAGTGTCGTGTAAGGTATCGACTATGCTAATACTGTGCGTGAATTATTTAAAAATGTCAAAAATATTTTGTGCTATAAAAATGAATAAAAATACCGGATTTTCGCCGTCACTACAGAATAGTGACGACTGTGCGTATAACTCATTCATTTTTATAGAAGTTTTTTAGACGCCTTGTAGCGTCACTACAGACATTTACAATGTCTCTAGTGACGCTACAAAAAAAGCCTCGCGGATCACGAGGTCTGTGGTCGTGGAGATGATTTCTCCTGGCGGAGAAATGCCTGCAAGCATTCTCGCAGGATTGGATTACAAGCATGGCAGCAATCCATTTTCAGCAAATGAATAGCTGCCTTCATGCGAAACGATGATATGATCGGCTATTGGAATACCAACAGTATCAAGAGCCTCCTTAATCATGTCAGTCATTGCTTTGTCAGATGTACTTGGCCTGTAATCACCCGATGGATGGTTGTGCGCTAAAATAACTTTAGCAGCGTTATAAGCCAACGCTTTTTGCACAACAACCCGAGGATAAACAGAAGCTTGGTTGATACTACCGCAAAACAATTTTTCAAACACGAGCAAGCGATTGCGAGTATTCAAAAATAATACGGCAAACACTTCGTTTATTTCTTCTGCTAACCGTAACCGCAGGTAGGCACGAGCATCTGTCCAATCAGTCAACAGCACTGAACCAGAACGATAAGACAGTCGCTCTTCTAAACACTGCAGCGCATTGGCAATTAACAAATCGCTATCATTATCATGCGTTAAATTTATATTCATATAAGGGTTCCTTAGCTTTTTTTAAAAAAAAATAAAAAACTGAGGAAACTCTTTCCACTGGGGAAAAAGCTCCCCAGTGGGTGAGAAAAATTATCAATCAATTCTGTTTGTAACTCGAATAAATCTTTTGTCTTAGAGTTACTTATAGAATATATCCCATTTAGAACCAGCACGTAATTTGCGCAACGCCTTCTCGCTTTTCATGCGGCAGTTATCGCGATAAAGAGAATGGAAAGCTTCTTCATGGCATTCTTGAACATTCAAAAGTTCGCCACGGAGTTGCACAATAAAACGTGGATCACTGGTCGTTACTCCTGCGTAATATTGCTCGAAACCAGAATATTTCGCACAAAATTTTAATATGATTGGTCTTCCTTCGATTAAAGATTTACGTAACTTATGAAAAATGGGAAACTTGCTCGTATTAAAATGACACTCTAACCACACATCATCCGACTGAGAATCATTAAACTCACATATCAGATTTAATGTGGCGCAAGATTTATCATCATCAGAATACTCTACCTCATGCAAATAACCATAACCATTCAAGCTAAAAGAGATGTTTTCAAACATAGATTTCCTCCAAAAATAAAGAATCGGAGAAAATCTCAACCCCTTGAGGGAAAAAAATTTTCCCCGACAGGGTTGTGAAAAAACTCTATTGTAGAAATAGAGCTTGGCGTAAACCATTTTGTAATGGCGATCAAGGTTTCATCACACCTTCTTGATCTTATTCTGCTGTTTAAGGTCGTGCAGAATGGCGACTCAGACGAATCTCAGTGATATATGATTGTTATCTGTAAAATGCAAATTAATCTTAGTTTGCAACGTATACGCTGCTATTGCGCGGTTTTACGCCATTGCTAACAATGCTCATTCGGTCACATTTGACGCTTCTATTAAAAAGCAAGTCCATACCATCATTACAGATATCTACGATGTGCCCTGCTTTCATAGCAATTATGCGAAAATAATCTAATTCGGTATTAAATTTAACAACTAGATCTGCGAGGATAATCGTGGGTTTCTGCCTGTTTTACAGACGTTTTCTCATTTGCATTTTTTCTTAATTTTTGAGCTTCCGGCTCTGTTCGTGTGAGTGAGAGAGGGTTAATATTTCGCGGCCAATTTGGTATCGCTAAGTGTTGGGTTTGTTTCCATACTTGTTGTTCCCTTGCGCGCATTTTTGTTCCTTTCTGTAGCTGAGCGGTGGCGAGGTGAGAATCTAATGGATCGGATAAGGGAACCAGATACGTTCTTTCTTTATCAATAGTCAGAGGCGATTGTAATATTTGCAATATTATCTTTAGTATCTTGCCATAGCCTTTTTGGAGAGTGAGCGCACCCCATTTTTCTTCACTTTTATCTTTCTCGAGTACGTTAATCATACCTTCTACTATCAAGAAAAGCGCTTGTCGTTGATAGGGAGTGGGATCTGTGTGATAAGCTTCAGCCGCCGCATAGATATGCAGAAGCGAAATCATTTGATAGGCGTATTGCTGCACGACTTGCCTATGGTTTATTTCCCCACCGTGTACTTTCACTCTTGTTTCTATAACGTCTATTAGTTTGTTTACCATAGTCTCTTCGGAAGAGCAGGACGTCTTTTTTTCAGCCGCTAGGATGGCCAAAGCCTCATTAAAAAAAGCCTCGTTCTCTTCTTTTGCGTTCGGAAGAGCTGTATCTGTGAATTGGATACCGCTCTTTCTTTTGATAGCAGATTGAATCGCTTTAGCCTGCCTTTGTGCTTTCTCTGGTTCTATCTCTCCCTCTATCTCTCTATTTTCTTTTGATTC
>JBEPVM010000074.1:0-5199 GCA_041690995.1 Gammaproteobacteria bacterium
GGGTAGAATGGGTCCCTGCCTTCGCATTCTACCCTTTAGCTAAACTAACTTTAGCAAGAATTTCCACTGACTAAAGCAGGTTTAGCTGCCTAGCAGAATGAGTTCCCGCCTTCGCGGAAATGACAAGCTTTCGAAGGCTCTCGTATTTTAGAGTGTCTTCCCGATAATACACACTTCCGTGACTAAACGCACACCGTGTAATTTAAAAACCGTATTCATTATTTTTATGATTAATGATTCTATATCAGCCGCAGTGGCTTTACCCTCATTAATAATAAAATTCGCATGCTTTTCTGAAATAACAGCATCCCCCATTCGGACGCCTTTTAAACCCGATTTTTCAATAAGCCGGGCGGCAAAATCAGGTTGAGGATTACGAAATACCGAACCACAATTCGGTAATCCTGTGGGTTGTGAAACACTACGTTTTTCTAGTAGATTATGAATTTCTGTCAAGGAATTTTTTTTATCTCCGAGGGGTAATTTAAAATAACCCGAAGTAAACCATTCCTCTTTAGGTCCTGTCACGTGACGATAGGCTATTTGGTAATCTGTCTGAGGACGCACCTGTCTCTGTCCTAGGCGATTAATCGTTTCAACCTGCACGACATGTTGCCATGTTTCTCCACCCCAACAACCTGCGTTCATTGCCAAAGCGCCTCCCACAGTCCCTGGGATACCCGCCATAAACTCAAGCCCTTTTAAGCCCATACGCGCAGTGTAACGTGCGATTTGCGCGCAAGCCACGCCGACCTCAGCACGAATATAATCAGTTTCTAATTGAGAAATAGAAGAAAGCGCGCCTTGCGTAATAATAACCACGCCTTCAAACCCGCCATCACGAATTAAAACATTACTACCTAAACCTAACCATAATATCGGTTTTTCAGCAGGCACTTGTCGCAGAAAATACGCTAAATCATCAAGATCAGCAGGAATATAAAGAATCTCTGCGCGACCACCAACTCGCCACGAGGTATATTCAGACAGCAGTACGTTTTCTAACAAACAACCTCGCAATGAGTTTCTCTCCACTTTAGGCAACCTCTTTTACAGCTGCTTTCAGCTCTGTTGCAGCTAATTGTGCTGCAAGCGCGCCTATATTGCCCGCACCTTGCATAAGCAATATATCACCATCACGAAGTGTTTTTTGCAATATGCTGGCTAATTCCAGATGTTCCTGCACAAGAATAGGAGAAATTCCGCCAAGCGCTTTAATCGCTTGCACTAAAGAAGCGCTATCAGCACCTCCTATAGGGGCTTCACCCGCAGAATACACTTCAAGCAATAACAGTGCATCGGGCTTGGACAATACCGTACAAAAATCATTGAATAAATCATACGTGCGCGTAAAACGGTGCGGTTGATAGACCATCACGATTCGTTTATCAGGCCAGCTTTGTCGCGCTGCTTGCAATGTCGCCTCAATTTCTTTGGGGTGATGCCCATAATCATCAACCAGCGTTGCGCTACCCCCCTGTTTCAAAACAAATTGGCCATAAATTTGAAACCGCCGACCCACACCCGCGAAATTTTCTAAAGCACATTGGATGGCTTTATCAGAAATCTTAAGCTCTGTCGCCACTGCAATCGCGGCTAATGCATTTAATACATTATGGGTGCCAGGTAAATTTAAAGTAATTTCTAATTTGTTTCCTTGAGGCCGATGAACAACAAAATGTGTTTTTGTACCTGTTTGTAAAATTAAATCCGCCCTAAAATCTGCTTCTTCATCTAGCCCATAAGTCACAAAAGGCCGTGAAATATCGCCCAGCAAATCACGAATAACAGGATCATCGAGACACAAAACAGCCAATCCATAAAAAGGTAATTGCTGTAAAAATTTCAAAAAAGCAGCGCATAATTGACCAAAATCGTGCGCGTATGTTGCCATGTGATCTGCATCAATATTTGTCACGACTGAAATATGGGGTTTTAGATATAAAAATGACGCATCACTTTCGTCTGCTTCTGCAACCAGGTAGTGACTCGCACCCAGGCACGCATTACTGCCTGTGCTATTCAAACGCCCACCAATCACATACGTAGGATCAACTCCTTCTTCTGTCAACATGCTAGTAATCAAACTGGTCGTTGTCGTCTTACCATGCGTTCCCGCAATAGCGATACCATAACGAAAACGCATCAGTTCACCCAGCATTTCTGCACGAAGTACAATAGGGATGTGGCGTTCACGCGCCTCTATCAATTCACTATTATCCGCCTCAACCGCCGAAGACCGCACAACCACATCAGCATTCTTCACATAGTCTGCCGCATGACCTTGATAAATATCAGCACCTATCCCCTGTAAACGCTTTGTTAAACTATTGCTTGCTAAATCCGAGCCTGATACGCGATAACCCTGGCTCAGTAATACTTCTGCAATACCCGCCATCCCTACGCCGCCAATACCCACAAAATGGATATGTTTAACTCGTCCCATTTCAAGCGTCCAGTTCATTGGCCTATCTCCTGACAAACAGTCACTATATTTTTGGTTGCATCTGCCTGACGCAATGCATACGCGGCTTTTGCCATCGCTTTACATTTTTCGCTTGAACTACATAACATTTTTAATATACCCGCTAATATATATTCAGTTAAATTCGCTTGTTGAACCAATAACGCGGCATGGTTTTGCACCATAAAATTCGCATTCATTGTTTGATGATCCCCTATTGCATAAGGAAAAGGCACTAAAACCGCCCCCAACCCTGCCGCGCACAACTCTGCAATAGTCAACGCACCTGCTCGGCATAATACCATATCTGCCCACGAATATGCCTTATTCATTTCTACAATAAACGGAACAATTTCAGCAGCCACGCCTTCTGCTTCATAGCTTTTAAGGGTTACGAAAAGATGCTTTTCTCCTGTTTGATGAAGTACCTTTGGGCGTATTCTTTCGGGTAATTGAGCCAGCGCTTTAGGTAATAATTCATTAATCGCCTCCGCACCTAAACTACCCCCTAAAACTAATAAATGCCTGGGTCGATCAGGTTGGTCTATTTGAGTATTGGGCCGGTCATCGGGAGAAGGCAACGCTATAATTTCTTCGCGAACGGGATTGCCTACTGTGCGGACTTTTGTTTTATCTAAATTTAAAAAAGTATTGGGGAATGCTTCAAGCACTTTAGTGGCTATTTTCGCTAACAACAGATTAGTAGATCCTGGCTTTGCATTTTGTTCATGAATCACAAGTTTTTTACGTAATAGCCAACTTGCAATTCCTCCTGGGCCACTCACAAATCCTCCCATTCCAAGTACTATATCAGGGTTGAATAGATGAATAATTTTAACAGACTGTATAAGCGCCATGCCTATTTTAAAAGGGGAAAATAATTGATCTTTTAAACTCTTACCATGGAAACCACTGATAGAGATGAAATGGATAGGAATACCTGCTTCCGGCACTAAACGCGCTTCCAATCCTTTTCGTGTACCTAACCAATGCACCTCTACTCCTAAAGAATTCAGATATTTTGCAACAGCTAACCCAGGAAAGACATGCCCGCCTGTTCCACCCGCCATAATAAGCACCCGTGTTAATTTAGCCATTTACCCATCCTTCAATCCCAGCTTAATCATCCGATTTTCATAATCAATACGCAGCATCAACGCAATCACGATACAGTTGACTAACATACTGCTGCCACCATAACTCACTAAAGGTAATGTTAATCCTTTGGTTGGCAAAACACCTAAATTAACCCCGATACTCACTGTAAATTGCATCGCGAGCCATAACCCAAACCCGTATGCTAAAAAACCAGCAAAATGCCGCTCTAATTTTTGTGCTTGCCTTCCAATCCAAAAGATACGCATGCTTAGAAAAGTAAATAACCCTATGACTGCCAACATACCCACCAGACCTAACTCTTCTCCTATCACAGAAAACAGAAAATCGGTATGTGACTCAGGCAGATAAAATTGTTTTTGAATACTATTCCCTAACCCGACACCCACCCATCCACCACGACCCACAGCAATTAAAGACTGTGTAAGTTGATAGCCACTATTAAATGGATGCACCCACGGGTTCAAAAAAGTCGTTAAACGCGCAATACGATAAGGTTCCGAAACAGCCAATACTGTCATAGCCAACAAAACACCCACGAATAACAAAACAAAATACTGTAACCGCATGCCCGCCAAAAACATCATCCCCAATGCCGTTGTAACGATAACAACTGTTGCTCCAAAATCAGGTTCGCATAATAATAGAATCGCAATCACACCTAATAATAACATTGGCTTTAAAAAACCACTCAGACGCACCTGCACATCTCTATTCCGTCGAACTAAATAGCCTGCCATATAAACGACCACAGCAAATTTAGCGAGCTCAGACACTTGTATTTTAAACACACCATACCCAATCCAACGCGCGCTCCCATTCACTGTATGGCCTACCCCTGGCAGCAACACCAATGCTAATAACAACATTGTTATCACTAATAGCCAGCCAGCCATCTTTTTCCATACAATAATATCAAATTGCACGACAATACCACCCAGCAGGACACCAAGCGTCAACCCCATCAACTGACGAAATAAATAATAAAAAGGCTGATGCAATTGCTGATCTGAAATGACAATAGAAGCAGAAGCTACCATCAATAACCCTAACCCCGCCAAACTGGCCACGGTGAAAATTAACCAGCGATCATACGGTACCGGCGGGGACATCACACGGCGTGAAGAAGCAGCATTTGACATGAATATTTAACCTGTGCAAAGTTTCTGAAATAATCCGATAAAAGCAATACAATATCATTTTGTTCACTTGATCTTCTAGTACATTATAAAATACCGTCAGTAGTTCCCGGTAGAAATAGCAGAGCATGTCATCTCTGTGCATGTCAACTATTTCGGCGCCATTGGCAGAGCGTGTCATCCCGCAAAAAACGCGCTCTCTGTTTTATGAAAGAACACCGAACTGTATTCGCGTTTTTGTGCGGGATCTGGTGGGGTTTAAACAATATAACAAGCATTCTATAGAGAGAATAAGTTCCGTGATTATCATTTATATTATTAATTGAAGAAAAAAATGACAAAATGAATTTCATAGAGAATGTGAATTCTCAATAGAAAGATTTATACTGTCAGTTAATAAAGATTTTTTTTGTTCTACTGGAGTACCCACCAGACCCCAATGGCACTACCTTAAGGAATAATAGATAGAATAACTGTATG
>JBEPVM010000075.1:0-4351 GCA_041690995.1 Gammaproteobacteria bacterium
TCTGTAAGGTCAAAGGCAATATCCAAGGCTAAATCTCATCAAACTTAAAAACAAGCTTCTCAACTCATCGTGTCAAAAACCATATCTTGCCTTCCCTATTTTTTTACAAGGCACCCACCCCTCTTTTCTGCCAATTACACATCTTTGCTATGTATTCCTAATTATTTTTATCCTTACTGTTACGTTCTCTATTAATTGAGGTTAATAAGTTGATTTTGTTTCAAGCAAAATGAAGCTTTATTCGTGGTCAAGCATCAAAGACGTTGGAACAAATTCATTACTCTTGCCTATGCAGCATCTTTTATATTTTTTCCCACTGCCGCAAAAGCAAAATTCGTTGCGTCCTACTTTATTAATAGGAGACTCTTTTTTAGAATTTTTTAATCTGACTAGCTCACGTTGTGCTTTAAACAATTTATTTTTAAATCCCAGGCGTTCTGAGTATTGAGGATCTCTCACGAGCCGTTTATAGAATTGCAAAAAATCTTTTGCAAGCACAGATTGCTCTATCTCTGGGGATAATTTTATAATATGCGGTGTCTTTGACCAATCATAATCAATAAGCGCTATGGGTGCGCCTATATAATCGTTCTTCTCGTTGATCTCAATTATATTAATTTTAGTGCCAGCACAATCACAATAATGGTTGTCACAAAAATATTCGAGTATTGCAAACCTTCTCCCTTTCAAAGATTCGTGAAAACTTTCTCCTATAAGCACATCAATATCAACCGCGTCACTTTTTGGCAATAACTCATTCAATAAACGCATTGTCATAATCACATTCCCCAAGTAACTTATTGACTGTTAATAACTATTTATATAAGGAGTAACATGTGAGTATCCTATCAGGAATTGAACCATTATCCAAACACACTGCCCCATCCTCTGAAACGAACTTACCAATGTGTTGTCTGCAATGTGGTTCTATCACATTTAAAAAGAACGGAAAGTATTCCCGTAAAGTTCACTGTGATAGTGAATCGGAAGTCGTCAATCCCACCAATATTCAACGGTACTATTGCTTTGGCTGCAAACATACTTTTTCTGTATTGCCAGCGTGGTTGGCACCTAAACGTTGGTACTTGTGGGCTGCACAAGAGAATGCCTTACGTGCGCTCGCCATATTAGGTTATTCCATACGTATGATCAGCAAGCACTCTCGGATTGCAAGAAGTACCTTGAAGCGTTGGTTTAATCGATTAAAGGATCGTTTCTCTGACCATGCTGACCAATTAAAGCAACTTTTACCAAATGTACTGGGACGCACAGAGGATGCTATCAGTTTTTGGAAAGCCTGGTTATCACATTTTTCATTATCTCAAGCAATGGGTCAGCTGCAAGCAGCGGGCATTGAAGTACCATAATCATTAATGTTTCGCTCATAACGTTCTAGAACTGGAGGAAAAATCACGTGAAAACATAGCAACACACTTTAGCCACTTCTACAAATCAATGACCTGATGTTTACTGACAACACGTAATAAATGTAGGAGAAGCAAATGAAACAGATACACCCTGAGGCGCTTTTTAGGCTGACCGTATTAGGTCCATTGGCAAGTAGAGATAGATTTAGTAGTGGCGAACTAAAACGTATCATCAAAGATTTATCCGAAAAAACATACGCAATACCGAACAGTAAACGCGTATATTTAAGCGAGACGAGCATTGAACGCTGGTATTATGCGTGGAAAAAAGGTGGGATAGATGCACTAGCACCCCTATCACGAAAAGACCGCGGTCAATCTCAGTTATCATCCGCAATACAACAAGCAATCCTAAGCGCAAAACGTGACAAGCCTTCACGATCTATTAATCAGCTCATTAAATTGTTGGAGATGAACCATGCGGTTGGCAAGGGTCAATTATCGCGTTCAAGTGTATACAGAGTTTTAAAATACAATACATTATCCGCACGTATCGTTAAAACGCCAGAAACTATTGAACGTAGAAGTTTTGTTGCTGAGCATTGTGGGCAAATTTGGCAAGGGGATGTATTACATGGTCCAAAGGTTACCATTCAAGGGAAATATCAGAAAACCTACTTAGTATCATTTATGGATGATGCATCGCGACTCATTGTACACAGTGAGTTTAGATTGGGAGAAACGGCTTTAGATATTCAAATTGTTCTAAAGCAAGCTTTGTTAAAACGCGGAATACCTAATCGCATTATCTTGGATAATGGATCAGCATATCGTTCTGGTGATTTGCAAGCTATCTGTGCAAGACTACAAATACGATTAGTTTTTTGCAGACCATATTCACCGCAAGGCAAAGGCAAATTAGAGCGATGGCATTCTCGTTTGCGCTCTGAATTTTTAGATGAGCTTGATTTACAAAAAATAAATGGTTTATCGGATTTAAATGCGCGTCTATGGGCTTATTTAGATCAGATATATCACGTTACTGCGCATGAAGGACTCGAAAACCATTTAACACCCATAGAGCGTTGGCGAAACGATTTAGTACACATTCGACAACTGGGCACTTGGGCGACACAGATTGACGAGATGTTTTATCATCGTGAACAGCGCCAAGTCCGTAAAGACGGTTGTGTTTCAATCAATGGTCAATGGTTTGAAGTGCCATATGAACTAACAGGCGAAAAAGTGTTAGTGGTATTTGATCCGGAAACCAATGAAGCTAAATGGGTAGAATCTCTCGAGGGTAAACGTTTAGGCCAAGCTGTATTGTTAGATAAAATTCACAATACACATCGTAAACGCCAACGTCCAACGCAAGCCTCTACTGCAACCGCACCCTCTGCATTAACTCCGAATACCGTTGAGCTAGCGTATGCTCAACAACAAGCATCTTTACTTGTCAAACCATCACAGGAGAAATAAAAATGGCAACTTATTTACAACATTTTAATTTGAAATTTGCTCCCTTAACAAAAGGAGCACCTCTTTGCTTTGAATCTGAAGACGTGCGTGAATTACAAACACGCTTTCGCTGGTCACTTGAATCACCGGGTATTTGCTTGCTGACGGGAGATCCGGGCGTTGGTAAGACAGCAGCACTGCATAAATTATGCAGCTCTCTCAGTACGCATGAATATCAAGTAATCTACCATAGCGAAACAGATTTTGGAAGAACAGACTTATATCGCCAATTAGCGCTAGACTTTGGTTTAGAACCCTGTTACAGGCGTGCCGCGTTGTGGCGTTCAATAAAAACGCATATCCAAATGCTTGTGCAAACACAACATCGTTTGCCAATTTGGATCATTGACGAAGCACAAAACTTACCCACCGAGTTTTTTAGAGATTTTCCTTCTTTTTTAAATTTTGCGTTTGATAGTCAGCCGTTGATGACCGTTTGGTTTATTGGCCATTCAATTTTAGATCGAACACTAAAGTGCAATGCTTATGATTCATTACGCAGTCGTATGCAACTGTTTGTACACTTTGAACCCTTGACTCGCGCAGAAACATTTAAAGAAATGTTGCATAGCGCATTTAGTGCCGCTGGAAGCACTCAAACGCTTATCAGTGAATCAGGAATAGATTTAATCAGATTGGCATCGGGTGGCAAATATAGAGAAGCGGGTAAAATTATTCAAGGAGCACTGCAAATGGCTTGTCAGCAGAATCTTCATCATTTACCAGATGAAGTCATCAAACAGTCAATAGAAGTATTACAACGATGATTGGGTTACCGCATACAAATAGCGTTGTTTATCACACCCACTGAGGACGGCCGGCTCTTGCCGGCCACCGCAAGGGGGTTAACAAGCCGCTAATCACCTCTTGTAATGCTATGCCATATCCGGCGCGTTAGCCGACTGCCGTTGATTGTTTATTAGCATTGGATCATTTCAAATCAATCATGTATGCAATAGGGATTAATAAACAACATGATGATCTCGATACTCAGAAAATGCTTTTTGTTTCACATCAAATAGGCCGGAATAGATCCCCGCAACTAGCGCGAAACGTAACAGCACCCGGTAATGTACAGGTTATAATCTATTTTTGGTAATGATACGGCAGTAGCTTTGATAGCTCTCCAATCGAAGTATTTGGTACTTTGGCAATGATGTCTGATAAATATTCGAATGTATTTAACCCATTCTGCTTAGCCGAACCTAATAGTGAATAATATATCGCTGCATTATGCCCACCTTGATCGCTTCCTGCAAATAACCAATTTTTTCGACCAATTGCTACTATTCGCATCGCTCGCTCAGCAAGATTATTGTCAACTTCAAGACGACCACCAGCAAACACATTTTGCAATGCACGCCAGTGATTTAAGGCATAACTAATTGCTTTATAGAGAGGGGTGTTTGGTATAACTCTTTTTTGCTTGATGACCAACCATCTGTGTAATTTGCGATAAACTG
>JBEPVM010000076.1:0-4089 GCA_041690995.1 Gammaproteobacteria bacterium
CTCTAATACATTTAGATTTCAGGTCATTTAATTTAATTAACTTCAATTCACCGGAAAGCTATCGTTGTATACCGTCGTCACATTTTGACCATTACGCAATGTAAACTGATGCCCAACTGATTGTATAAACACATAATCACCCTGCACTCTAAAATTGACCAATGACTCATTACGATATTTATCTACGCTGAAAATAGCCGGTATAGCCGTATTTTTAGGAAATTTAAACACCGTAAAGGTTCCGTTATCAACCGCCTGAATAGGCGCTATGGCTTTGGAGCCACAAAAGCTATAATTAAAGTTCCAGTGCTGAGGCGTGCTATTGGTATTGCCCAAAAAGTTTTGTGAAAGCGTATTTAGCTGCTGCGTAAATCTCGCCTGATCTTCATCTGGATAATCAAAGGTCAGCGCATAAGTAACATTTGTAGAGCTAGGTGTTAGCGGCTGAGTAAAAGCGCGCATAGATGGCGCAGCGAACACGGGGATATTTTTTGCAATTTTACAAATTTTTAAAAAATTTAATCAATGTGAATAACTGGAATGGTGATGGTGGACCAAACTATCTTTATTTAGAAAATGTTTTTTTAAGACTTTAGTGAAGCTGATTTATTCAATCAGCTTCGTCTTTAGGACATGATTTATTTTTATTTTTGGCGCGCGACTCTTTTCGTATTAGTGCTTGTTCTTTTGCTTCTTTAAGCCGAAACGATTCGGCTTCTATACTGGAGATCTCAGAATTATGTACAAGTCTATCAATGAGCGAGACAACACATGATGCGTTGGGAAATATCTCGCCCCACTCAGAAAACGGTTTATTGGTCGTCACAAGCGTGGATTTTTTCTCATACCGCTGCGAGATAATCTCAAACATTAAATCAGCATGACGGTTTGAATACGATAAATATCCCATTTCATCGACCACTAAAAGTGAGGGTTGCACATAATATTTGATACGCCTGCGTAGCGCATTGTCACCATCCTGTGAAGCCAGGTCATTCAACATATTTCCCGCGGTGGTAAATAATACGATGTGCCCTTGCATAATTGCTTGATAAGCGATATTGCAGGCAATAGTCGATTTCCCTACGCCATTCGGGCCGCACAAGATTATATTCCTTGATTCTTTGAGGAATTCTAACCTCATGAACTCTTCAATGGCTTCGCGGTCACATTTTTTTGGCCAATTCCAATCAAATTCAGCCAGGGGTTTAAAACGTCCGATATGGCCATTCTTGATCCTGCGTTCAAGACTATGTGCCAGACGTTCTTCTTCTTCCCAGGCGATTAAACTCTCTATCCATCCGGTTTCTCCTATCTCTTCCCAATGAGCACACATACCATAAAATTTTAGCGCTTTTGCTCTACGCAATAAGCTATCGTCATTTTCTTCCTGAGTCATTTATATTCTCCTGTTGTTGATTGCAATTGATCATATTCATTTAAGCTATGAGGACGTATAACCAGATCCCGTACACGGATATCATCTGGCAAATCCAGTCGCACAGGAGGAAGTTTTTTCTGTTGCTCTCGGCGTTTTTCCAAGATTGGGCGAATAGCGTTAGGGTGAGGCACATTTCGCAATAACGCTTCGCTTACGGCAATTTCAAGCTCAGCAGCACCATAAGTATCAAGGAGGTCTAACAAACATGCTGTAATATTTTTAAGACTATATCCGCGCTCTGCCGCTTTTGTCAGCAATGTAAAGCTTGAAGGAACAGCCTTTGTTAGACGATTTTGTCCACGATGAAAGCGCGCTTGCTTTTTCCTTTTGATCAATTCCTGTATATGTGATTCTTCCTCAATCTGTTTGCCTTTCTCATAGCTGCGTTTATGCTCTGCAATGATTTCAGAACCATTCAGTATTAAAACTTTGTCTGGTTTTGCTATAACCGTCAGTACGCAACGAACATAAGTGTGTGGAACTGAATAATCATTGAGATCAAATCGTACGTATGGCGTTTTGCTGACTTTGACTTCTTCCCTTTCATCTGTAGGATAGGGATTGTCAGGCAAAGCAAAAAGCTTGGGTTTCTCTGTGTCGTAGGTCTTCTGCACCGAGAAAGTAGTATCCTCTGGACAAGGTCTATTCGCCGCTTGGCCATTACTCCAAGCATCTGCCTGAACATTGAGATCATCAATATCTTTCCATTGTCTCGCGGCAAAGAAATTATCACGCACATAACGTATAGCGCGTTCTACCCGACCTTTTTCATTGCCCCTCGCAACCGCAACAGGGCGCGGTTCAAATCGATAGTGAGCAGAGAATTCCAGCAAGGTTGGATGAAAGCGAATAGCATCACCTTGTCTTTCAAGTACCGCACTCTTTAAGTTGTCATAAAGCAAAACCCGAGGCACTCCACCCCAATCTTTAAACGCAGCCTCATGTCCTCTTAGAAAGTTAGCCATACGCTGATTCAGATAAAAACGCAGAAATATTTTTCGAGAAAAACTCAACACCATTACAAATGCCATCAATGGGCGTTTTGCTTTGCCCAAAGTGACATGCCCAAAGTGCCCCCAATCAACCTGCGCCTGCTCACCTGGTAAGGTTCTTAGACGAAGATACGCCTCAGCTGCCGGCTTTTGTCTATGAAAAGAAATCAAATGACGAAAGTGATCGGGGCTGCCCTGATATCCGCGCTCACAAACCATCCCATACAAGCGGCTGGCAGTCAGCGTTGGATATTTTTTCAATGTCTCAAGAACAAAGGATAAAAATGGCGTCAGCATTGATTTTCCCGGGAATAAATCTGCTTTGGGAATACCTGCTTGCAATAGAACTCTCGTCACTGTGCTGTGATGTACGTTCAATTGACGCGCAATCGTACCCTTCAGCCATTTTTCAACATGATAATGTCGTAAAATTTTTCCTTCCAACTCAGTTGAAATAACCATCAATATTTTCCTCCCATTACGGCCCAAGCGACCAAGATGATGAAAAACATCTTTCATCTCGTGAATATTTGCCCAAATACCCTAAACGTAGATAATCAGAACAGGGCTTACCACAAAAATGGCAGTGGATATAACCGATATCTGATTTTTTTGTTGGAGTTATTTGGTTCGGAGGAAGTAAATCATTTGTGGGGGATTCAATGGAACCCTGATGCGTCACTTTAATTTTTTGCCCCTCCCGATAACACTGCTGTCGTTGGGCGTGTTTTATCTTTCCGCGTCGGCTATTCTGGTATCGCTTACCCGAATTTCTCACTGATTCTCTACGTGCTGATTTGGAGCAATTTGAGCTGCAGTAAATATTTCCACGATCACAGGATCTGCAAATAATGACTTGGCATTGGCAGCGGGCACAATTGAATAAACGAGCAGGGCTCTCCATCGGCATTCCATGCCGGTGAGAACTAGACTTATACGCGGAAAATCAGGATAATAATCTTGGGTCGTATGTTGGAGGTAACGGTTAGGCTTGCAAGGTCTTTTGACCGTTATCTGATGTCGTCTCAGCGGCCCTCTTTTTCTACCAAATCCCACTCAGGTTGTCACTTTTCTTTCTTGTGCCTCATCTTAGATTTCCTGTGTCAAAAATTTCAAAATTTAGGGCGGTTAAATTACTCTGGCTTAGGGGTATTCGCCATATTTACGCGGATTTTAATAGCCGTTTACAGGTAGGCACCCCTGTTGTTAAAATGCTTTGCTGCGGCGCGCCGAAACCAAAAACCTGTAGAAAGGTGTGGATCTACATGTTTTACTGGACACATTGTGTTACATGCTTTACAATTGTAGATATGTAACGCAAATGAGGTGATTTATGACTAGTTTAAATATTCGCATTCCTGATCAACTGGCTGATCGTCTTGGCTTCTTATCTTCCGAAACTGGTCGAACTAAGAGCTACTATGTTCGTGAAGCGCTCGAAGAAAAACTTGAAGACTTAGAGGATTATTACCTTGCCTTAAAAGCCATTGAAAATGTCAGTACGGGCAAGTCTCGTGTATGGACTCATGAAGAAATAGAGCAAGGCCGTGACCTGGAAAATTAATTGGTCTGATGACGCGCGCAAACAATTGCGCAAGCTCGATAAAAAGCTTCAAAATGATATGCCTTTATTTTATGGGGCAATGATTTCATGCT
>JBEPVM010000077.1:0-3801 GCA_041690995.1 Gammaproteobacteria bacterium
TTCACTTTAAATCATACAGTTATTCTATCTATTATTCCTTAAGGTAGTGCCATTGAAACCTAACCCTGCAAAAACAGCAATAAAAGACAGGATAGTGATCGGGTTGGTCATTGTTAAAAAATAACTTGTCGCGCACGCATGCCAAGAGGATTTTTCTGAGTTTTTAGTTGTGGATTGCTGACGCGGTGAGGTGAGGAATGTTTTTATTCCAAGATAAAGCAAAAACAAACCGCCAATGATTCGTATCCAAAATTGTTGGGCGACTAGCATTGAGGAGATTGTCGTTAATCCAAACCCCGCAATCAAGCCATAAGTACCATCTGCCAGAGCAGCCCCTATGCCTGTCATGAAACCAATCTTAAAACCATCGCTCAAAGAACGCTGTATGCAAAGGACACTAATAGGGCCAACGGGCGCAGCAATCGCCAACCCAATGACTAACCCTTTTAAGAAGAGTGCAAGCATAGAGTAAATCTCATAATGAATACTCATAATTCATGGAACTAACGATTACCCTATGATAAGTTACCTTAAATATATAGTCAAAGAGAGTTAAGTAGTCTTCCGTATGGTATTATCTGGAAAAATATACGTATTACTAATTTAATAAAGAATTTCTGTATTTTATTTTAAAGGTACCTGTTATGTCACGATCACGCATCATGAGATTTTTTTCAAGCGCAGTACAGCACCCACTTGCCAACACTCCTATTCAGACTAACCTGGTTCCACGACCACCTCGCCGGATTTCTTGGTTAAAAATGGGCGCAGTCATCGGAATGGCAACCTCTACATTTTGTTACGCAAATAACAACCCAGTTAATCAACCAAATGAAACGTATATTATCACTATTGGTTCATTGCTAAAACTTGACTACCAAGCCAGTATCGCAGAGTTTATTAAAATTGCTTCTAAAGAAAATAAAAAACTCACTATAACCCCCCTAATGCTTCAAGATGTTTTCAAGGAAGACGATCTTTTTAAACGTGGAGAAATAGATGCGCATGAATTTAGAATTCGAATTAATAAAATTTTAGATGTCAATGCATCTGATGAAGAATTTGATACTGCCTGGAATGCTATGCTGGGCGATCCAGAGATTCTGAAAGACCGCCTAAAAGCTATTGAAAATCTTAACATACAGATAGCCTTCTTAAGTGGTACTAATCCTATTCACGCAAGAAAACTGAGTATAGATCAGTGGAAAACACCCGTATTTCTATCCTATCAACAGCATTGTCTAGGCGTAGAATGTTATCCCAAGATGATGGATCACTTACAGTTAAATCCTCACGAAACAACATTGGTATTACGTTCTGATAATCTCAACGCGGGTATCATTAGCAAGAGAAATGAAAGCACTACCTTAACAGTTGAAGAATGGGCAAAAACAGAGGGTATAAAAATTTGTGGATGTGATAAGCAGACAGATATCGTTTCTGCCATTCAATCTTGCGTGACAGCACAGCAATCGAAGAAAAATGCACCTGTTCCACGCTTGTAAAAAATAGTAAATGGCATTTAGTTTTGTATAAGGCATTGACAATAATGATTCGAGAAAAAACCTCCTCTTCCCACTTAATTGCTCTGCTCGCCACAGGCGATGAAATCTGCAATGGGGATATTTTAAATTCTAATTCTCAAGAAATTGCACAGCGATTATTTAGTAACGGCATGCAAGTCGGTACACATATCACAGTCGCAGACAGTCTTGCCGATCTTGAAACAGCTATGAATTTTTTATTACAAAACCATCGCGTACTGATTACCATCGGCGGGCTTGGTCCTACCTCAGATGATTTAACACGCCAGGCACTCAGCCATGTTATACAACGTCCTCTCCTATTTGACGAACCCGCTTGGCAATCCATTGTTGAACGATTGCATCGCTTTGGCATCCACACACCGCCAGAAAGCAATCGTCAACAAGCTTTATTTCCTAAAGACGCTGTGATTATTCCAAACCCCAATGGCACGGCAGCAGGGTGCATAATACAGTATGCAGAAAAATTTATTTTTATGCTGCCAGGCCCGCCTGTAGAATGTTTACCGATGTTTGATAACGTCATACTATCTATTTTAAAGAATAATCAATTTCAAAAAATTCCTCACTATAAGAAATGGTTGCTCTTTAATATTAGCGAAGCAGAAATTGCAGAAAAATTAGATACACTTGCCGAACCGTTTGAGTGTACCACAGGCTATCGTTTCTGTTACCCCTATATCGAATGTAAATTATATTCAACAAATACAAAAGATTTTACTATGCTAGTCCCACTCATCGAAAAAGAAATTGCCCCGTATGTGATGGGTGATGGCCAATATACCGCCTCTGATTTATTAAAGAAAAAAATACCTACCCTCTCTTTTCTCGTGATTATTTCCGATATTGCAACAGGCGGTTTGCTTGAATCTGTATTAAGAACCCCTGAGACAAATTCGCACCTCAATTTTTCCTATCAGTCGCATCCTGCACCTGAAGCACTACAAATAAAAATAACAGGATTAGAAGAATTTTGGCAACAAAAAATAGATTATACTCACACAATGCTTGAAATACATTTCACTCAATATAATCAATCCCAAAAAAATAAAATAGATCTTTCTTTTCGTGGTTCTCGCATCAAACAGTATGCCGTAGAATTTTTTTGTAAACATGTTCTTGAATATTTGCTTAAGGAGTAATAGATATAATGTCCTGCTCAATCGTACGTACATGTTCCTTATGGTTTAATTTTATAAGACAAAAAATAGACTGGGACAAGCATAATCAAATCCTACCTGGACTTTTCCTCGGCGTAATTCCAACAAAATCCACTTTCGCAGGGAAATTTTTCAGCAATACATCGTATGCCATTATACAAAATATAAAACACACCAATCCCGATAAGCCTCTCGGGTTAATCGTCAGCGTTGTAGAACCCGATGAATTAGCCAGCAAAGGTTTTCTTGGTATTACCATGGTTTCGCCCCTTGATTGGAAAGCAAAAAATATTAAGCACACCTTGGTTGAAATGCGAGACTTTTCAGCCGATGTCGATCATAAAAAAGTAATAACTGCGATTTTAAAAATGAAAGAAACGATTGATGCAGGCGAATCAGTTTATATTCATTGCAAAGCAGGCCGATCCAGAAGCGCTATGTTATGCGCTATTTATTTAACAATGTTTGTTGATAACCCCACGACTCAACAAAAATATACCCTGCCTGAGGCAATCCTTTTTCTGAAAAATGCGAGAAAGCAGGTACTCATCCAGCGAAAAAAATTTATTTTGGCACAAAAAATAATTGATGAAATGAAGCAGCTTTCAGAATAATTCTATTTAACATTAGATTATCCGTGTAATTTTGAGGTCCTCCTTCATAATTACACGAATAAATAGGGATTACGAGTCGGTTTTAATAGAAGAAGATTCCGATATTCGCAAGAATAAATAAAATATCTATATAAACATACAGCTATATCCATCCGGCGATTTTTGTTAAATTTATTTGCAAAATAACATAAAAACTTGTACTATTCCCCCTCTACATGTAAATAAAACAAGCAAATTATATATTTTTAACTCTTAAAAACTTATTTTTCAAAAAAAGAGTCTATTTGCCAAGAGCGGAAAAAAACATGACGGCAGATACTTGATTGCTACTAAATAGATAACTAACAACTGCCTTTAAAATTTAATTTTCATGATAGATACATTAATAAAAATGGATTTGGCGACTTTTTCACGTGAGGTAGAATTTGCGAGAACGTTCATTTAACTGTGTCATTCCCGCGAAGGCGGGAACCCATTTTGACA
>JBEPVM010000078.1:0-3631 GCA_041690995.1 Gammaproteobacteria bacterium
GAACATTTAAACCACTCAACCTTCCGTCAAGCGAACCCGCATTCTACAGGCATCCTTTTCTTTGTCAACAAGGTTTTTAAAATTTATTTTAAACTACTATTATCTTAGCAAAGCGCCTCTTTCCGACTTGTATAATGATCTCTCCTGTTTGCAACATATAATCAGGATCGCTTAATCGCTCGCCATTAATTTTGACTGCGCCTTGCTGGATCATCCGAATAGCATCGGACGTGCTGGGTGTCAGCGCAGCGGCTTTAATCGCATTGGCAATTTTCATGCCAGGCACAAGTCGTGTTTCGGGTAGATTCTCTGGAACTATACCTTGCTGAAATTGTGCGATAAAATTTTCACGTGTTCGCACAGCGGCCAGACGATCATGAAAACGCTCGACTATTTCTTCTGCTAATAAAAATTTTACATCTCGGGGATTGAAGCCTTCTGTCACTCCTAAACGCAAACGTTGTATATCTGCTATCGGCTTAAAACTGATTAACTCGAAATATAACCACATCACTTCATCTGAAATCGACATAATTTTGCCAAAAATTTCACTGGGGGTTTCATTGATACCAATGTAATTTCCTAATGATTTTGACATTTTTTTAACGCCATCTAGCCCCAATAATAAAGGCATTGTGATAACAGTTTGCGGTTTTTGGCCAAAATGTTTTTGTAATTCTCGGCCCATTAATAAATTAAATTTCTGGTCAGTACCTCCTAATTCAATATCGGCTTGCATCGCCACTGAATCATAGCCTTGCAGTAATGGATAAAGAAGCTCATGGATTGCAATCGCTTGGCCTGATGTATAGCGTTTATGAAAATCTTCTCGCTCTAAAATACGCGCAACGGTATGCATCGCTGCTAATTTAATAAAATCAACAGGTGATAGTTTATCCATCCATTCTGAATTAAAACAAATTTGAGTTTTTTCTGGATCGAGCACTTTGAAAACTTGCGCGCGATAAGTTTGTGCGTTTTCCGCCACTTGCTCTCGTGTCAAAGGTGGGCGCGTCTCATTTTTACCTGAAGGATCGCCGATCATGCCGGTAAAATTACCGATCAGGAACATTATGGTATGACCCATATCTTGAAATTGGCGCATTTTGTTAAGTAATACAGTGTGTCCTAAATGTAAATCAGGTGCAGTCGGGTCAAACCCTGCTTTCACACGTAATGGCTTGCCTGTTTTTAATCGCTCTAATAAATCTTCTTCTAACAAAATCTCTTCGGTGCCGTGACGAATTAATTCTAATGATTGCTCTAACCTACTCATCAATAAATTGACCTCTAAAATAATCCCTAATAATATGGCACAATAACACACACAAAAGGGGAAACATAGATGAGTGAACTTTACATAGGTCTCATGTCTGGCACAAGTGCCGATGGAATCAATGCTGCGTTAGTTGATTTTAGCCATACTCCTCTTAAACTCGTGCATCAATATTACTCTCCATTCCCATTGAATCTTAGACAAGCTATTTTATCACTCTATCAACCAGGGATTAATGAGATTAAACGCATGAGCGAATTAGACGTCATACTTGGAAAAATGTTTGCGAATGCAGCCAATACACTCTTACAAGAAAGCAAAACACAAGCACAGTCTATACGCGCTATCGGTAGCCATGGCCAAACCATTCGACATTATCCGACTGAACAGTTTACCTTGCAAATTGGTGATCCTAATATTATTACTGCAGAAACAGGGATTACTACTATTGCGGATTTTCGTCGTTGTGACATCGCGCAGGGTGGGCAAGGCGCCCCTCTTGTTCCTGCTTTTCATCAAGCCATTTTTGCAGAGGCAAAAAAACCTTGTGTTATTTTGAATATTGGCGGTATTTCTAACATTACTTTATTATCGGATGATTCCAAACAATCTGTCTTGGGTTTTGATACCGGTCCTGGAAATGCGTTATTAGATGATTGGGTCGAAAAACATTTAAAGCAAACTTATGATAAAAACGGCGCATGGGCTGCTCAAGGTAACATTGACCAACCCTTATTAAAAAATTTATTAGCTGACTCTTTTTTCAAGCGATCTCCCCCGAAAAGCGGGGGACGTGAATATTTTAATCTCCGATGGCTAGAAAATTATTTATCAAATTCAATTTCGCCTGTCGATGTACAAGCCACTTTAACTGCGCTAACTGTACATAGCATTGTCGATGCAATCAAACTCTATTGTCTACAAGGTGAAATATTTGTTTGTGGCGGTGGTGTGCATAATTTATTTTTGATGGAACAATTAAAAAATCACGCTAGTCCCTCACTATCAGTTCGCTCGACTCACGAACTTGGCATCGATCCCGATGTTGTCGAAGCCATCGCTTTTGCATGGCTTGCAAAACAAACGCTGATGGGGAAAACAGGAAATGTCACTGCTGTCACGGGTGCTGCAAAAACTGCTATATTAGGGGGGGTTTATCAGGCTTAACTTTACGCTCCGCTTGCCGCTTTCAATTGGTTTGCTTCATTCACTAATGCAAGTCTTACTGCTTCCAGCTTTGGCATTTTTGCACCACGCAATACTTCATATATCTCCGCAAGTTTCATTAAATGACCTGCTTTTGCTAATCGGTTCGCCTGATTCTGTTCTGGCATCTCACGCAATTCACGCACCACTTTCGCTAATTCCTGCCAATTATACGCATGTGCTAATTCACGTGGACTCGTGCCGTCTGTAGAATCACTACTCGCTTCACTCACTTTAATATTAGTCTCTAGCACAATTGCTTTATACCGTTCGGCGGCCAGCATTAAAACCTCAAGTTTCGTTGACAATGGACTTGGCCCTAAATCTTCTTCATACGGATAGAACGTGATAGGCATGTTTTTCCTCCCCTGCTCTACATCTATTCTATAATTTTATTTCTTAACACCCTAGTATACCCTTATCATCTATCATTTAAAGTATAGCGGAGAAAAAACAAAAAAATAATTGGTTGATTTTATTCGCGTTTTAACTTATCTAAGCAACGATAAGTCAAGGCTTCACTTAAATGGCCATCCAATATAGTTTTTTCTCCTGCCAGATCAGCAATGGTTCGCGCTACTTTTAAAACGCGGTGGTATGCACGAGCAGAAAGATTAAATTTCTGTGTGACTTGATTCAGTAATCGTTGCGATTCTTCAGTTAATCTACAGTAAGAGGGCAGATCGCCTACTAATAACTCTTGATTGCATTTACCTTGTCTTGTCATTTGTCGCTGCCTCGTCTCTATAATTCGTATCTTCACAATTGCACTTTCTTCTCTCACATCTGTAGCACTCAACGACAATATTTCTGATGGCAACCCAGGCACTTCCACTTGTAAATCAATCCGATCGAGCAATGGTCCTGATATTTTTGCAAGATAACGCTGGATTTGGTCTTCCGTACAGCGACAATCTCTTTTTGGATGACCCACATAACCGCATGGGCAAGGATTCATCGCAGCAATCAATTGGAACTGGGCAGGGAACACGGCTTGATGAGCCGCACGTGAAATTGTAATTTTTCCTGACTCTAAAGGTTCACGTAATGACTCTAATGCGTGCCGATTAAATTCCGCTACTTCATCCAGAAATATTACTCCCACAACAATGTTTCAAACAGATTAGAATTTAATCAAAAAATATCTCG
>JBEPVM010000079.1:0-3308 GCA_041690995.1 Gammaproteobacteria bacterium
CCTTAGATGAGTTTCCTCTACTCGATATCAATGACGCCATTTCAACGCTAGGCAACGAAAATGCTGTACGAGAGCTGCTTACATCCATGCTAAGCGACGAGCTTCCTACGGAACTAACACATCTTCAAAAAGCCTATGCCAAATCCGATTGGCAGAAAGTAGAAGAACTGGCGCATAAGTTAAAAAGTGCTGCTGTGTATTGCGGAACTATTAAGCTTAAATTTGCGTGTCAATATTTAGAGCGCTACCGTAAAGCAGGCCATGAGAAATTACTTGATAAATTATACGAACAGCTCCTTTTAGTGATTGAGGACACGAATCAATCCATTAAATTTTGGTTAAATGAAAGAAAACACGGGGAGATTTAAAACTATCTGGGCTAACCTTTCCTTCTTGCTCCACCCAATTTGGGTGCATCATGTTGCTGCCCGGGGCTTTAAGAAAGGATTCATTAATACAAGATATCCACAGAAAATGGGGATAAGCTAATTAATAAATCAAGGATGAATGCTTCCGGGCTTAACAATCTCTCTTCACTGTTGATTAAGAATGTTTTGTTCTTGTTCAAGGCTTTTACAAAATTAGGGGTTGAATTTCAGGACTCAAGAAACCGATGAATACACTAACGTGTGTTTTGTCTGAAATAATCCACAGCATATACCCAAAAATTGTGGATAACTGATTAACCCGATGACCTATTTTTATGAGGAACACTCGAGGCATTATATATAGAGAAGAACGGCGCAAGTGTTCCCGAAAAAAGGCATGAAAAGTGATTAACTATCGCAGCAATGATAAAAAATTGCGCTATCAATCAATCAGTTAGATGGTTGTGAATTACCTAAAGCGATTAAAATAGAATCAATACTAACGAGAAGGCGACAGAAAGCCTACTTAAGTTAAGTATCAATAAAAAATGCTGCAAGAATTAGGCTAAAAGCGGTGGATTAGCATCAGGCAACGCAAAAAACCCTTTAACTTTCCTGAAGCAGTCGACAAAGAAGTCAATCGTGGCGGGGATTTTAAGCGCGACGGAGGAGGTATCAAGCGGCATGGTCACGCCCGCCATTCCCGATTGACGTCGCATTAAAAGTGCGTTGAGTAATTGCGTACGCTCAGCATCCAGGTGATAAACACAATCTTCACAGCGCCCTACCCTCTTTTGTTTTAAGCCAAGCCTTTTAGGGGTTCTAACCCCTATACCAATGTTGTAAAAAAATGGATAGAATTCACCCGAGCAATAAAACGGGACGAAGTTGCAGGTCGTTACACAGAGCGAGTGCCTAAAAACTGTAGTCAACAGCAGCAATCCATATTTTCTTGCCAAAAAATAGATATGAGTATATTGAGCAAGGATGGGTGTAGTCATGACCAAGGGGAAATTTCCAGAGGTTCGCAGCATGATTGAATTTGATCGACGAGCAAAGAACCACTTAATGGATGCATATTCACAGTTACTGCCAACTACCAAGCGGCTTATACGCAAACTCAGTATATCTGAACATCCAATTATTGCTCGTGAAGAGGATATGAGCAGTATTAATTCTTTTTCAGCTGAGAAATCAGCGCCTCCTTTATCCGCCAATAGGGTCAAGACTCCCTCTATTTCTGATAATTCACCATTTAATGAAACACAGCTTGTAAAACAAAGGAGGACCAAATGACGTCTCAAGTTGCCTTATATGCACGGGTCTCTTCTGAAAAACAAGCTGATACTAAGACTATTGTCAGTCAAATTGCAGTCCTGCAAGAACGAATTCAGTTTGATGGTGAAACCTTGGCTGGTGAGATGCAGTTCATTGATGATGGCTTTAGCGGAACAACACTAATCCGTCCTGGTTTAGAACGCTTGCGTGATCATATCGCATCCGGTCTAGTGGATAAAATATACGTTCTTTCCCCTGATCGTTTAGCAAGAAAATATGCTTATCAGGTTTTATTGATTGATGAATTTAAACACAGTGGCGTTGAGTTGGTTTTTATCAATCATGAAGTCGGACGCACTCCAGAAGGTGAGTTGCTTTTACAAATGCAAGGCATGATTGCAGAATATGAAAGGGCAAAAATATTAGAACGATGCCGTCGTGGGCGCTTGCATGCAGCACAAAGAGGTTCGGTTAATGTATTAACTTGTGCCCCCTATGGCTACCGTTATATCTCTAAATCCAATAATGTTGGTGAAGCTATTTTTGAAATTAACGAAGCTGAAGCTGATAATGTAAAAAAAATATTTGACTGGGTTGTTCGAGAAAAGAGAACTTTAAGCGAAGTTGCTCAGCAATTAAAAAATAATGGCCAAGTAACACGTTTTGGTAATGCAAACTGGGGTCGAAGAACCATTGCTCAAATACTTAATAACACAGCCTATAAGGGAATGGCGGCCTTTGGTAAGACTCGTTGTGGCCCCATTCGTGCGCGATTACGTCCTATTCGCTGTAAAAATGGCCAGTCAAAGCAGACTTATTCAGCTTATGATGTTCCAGAAGATGAATGGATATATATTCCCGTTCCACCGATTATTGATGCGGCTGTTTTTGATACAGCACAGGAGCAATTGCAGGAAAATAAAAAACGTGCCCGCAAAAGACAAACAGGTGCAAAATATTTACTGCAAAGCTTGGTGGTCTGTAGTCATTGCCGATATGCTTTTCATGGGATCCACAGAAAGGCAACTCCCAGAAAAAATGGTAGCATGTCAGCCGAATACACTTATTACCGATGTTCTGGCTCAGACAAATCTCGATATGCGGGAGAGGCTGTTTGCTCTAGCAAACAAATTAAAGGGGATTTATTAGAGTCTGCTGTTTGGGATGAAGTAAAAGAATTACTCAGCAATCCCAATACTATTTTAATAGAACATCAACGAAGGTTGGCTGAGATATCAGATCTGACAGAGGATAAAGAATGTTTTCTTGAGCAACAAATAGGTAAAATGAAACAAGGAATTTCACGCTTAATTGATGCCTATGCAGAAGGGCATATAGAAAAGCAAGATTTTGAACTACGTATAAAATCAATAAAACAGAGATTGCTTTTGGCAGAGGAGCAGATAGAAAAACAAAAAGACAGATATTTAATAGAGGCTGAGTTGAAATTAATAATTGGCAAAATAGAGGAGTTCTCTAAATTGATCACAACGGGCTTGGATAAAGCTGATTGGAACATTAAAAGAAACATTATTTGTGCCTTGGTAAAACGCATTGAGGCGGGAAAAGACTTAATTAATGTGGTTTTTCGTGTAGGTGACACTCTCCCGAATCCAAATAGTAACCCAACAGATTTTTTACAACATTGTGCACGGGGTTCTA
>JBEPVM010000080.1:0-3249 GCA_041690995.1 Gammaproteobacteria bacterium
CGCGTCGTGAAATTGATACAAGGCATCAAAACTAGGGTCGACATTTTACTCTAGGTGTAACGTCTCACAATATTCAAAACTAAATGTCTCAGGATATTTTAGATGAGACAAGGAAAGAATTTTCAACAGTGAGTAGCGTAGTATAAAAATACAACGCCACTTTTCAATAAATAATTATTTTTTACCCTTTAAGCTGTGCAATGGCTTCTTGAATTAAATCATCAGGTAAAAAAGATAAATTTTTCTGTGTTGCTAATTGCAAAGAAGAAATAATGATACGAGATACATTGCGAGGTCTCCCTTGTGATGCCATTCGAATAATCTCAATCCCAGAGTCAGTTAATAACGTACTTTGGCAACCTGCTTCTTTAAACGCGTGCTTAACAAGCTGAGTAAACTGATCACGATCTAAGATAGGTTGAATATGGCAACGCGCTTGTATGCGGCCTGCTAAAGCCGCATAGGCCACACGATCAACAATACTGGCTAATAGGGGATGTCCAACAAACCAAACAGTCATCATGTCTTTAGCGTCAAAATCAAAATTCAAGAATGAGGGAAATCCCTTAAAGAAATCAAGAGGTAAATTTTGCGCCTCATCAATAATAAAAATGGGTAAACTATGTTTATTTTCTGTACGTTCACGAATCTGATTTTTAATATCACGCCACAGATGGGCAAAACGATGATTAGGGACCACCCCTAAATTAAGTGCAATCTGGCGATAAATATCAAAACTAGTAAATTGAGTTTCTGCTAAATAAAAAACTTGGTATTGGTGCGGATTTAATTCTTTGACGATGTGACGAAGATACGCCGTTTTTCCAACACCGGGTTCGCCCGTTAATAAACCAATGCCGGGAGAATGTAATAAATTGACAAATCGTTCTTTAAAACTAGTGAAGCTATCATTTATCCAAAGCGTACTATTTTTTCCAAGAGGTATCTGTTTTAATCCAAAATGCTGTTGAAACATTAGAAATCCTCCTTATCAGTATCATTAAAAATGCTACATTTTTGTGTGTACTCTTTATAGGCACTTTCGACAGCATGAAATGTACGTAGGGCCTCAGGCGGCGTTGTTTTTATTTCTGGACGTTGGCGATGACGATGAAGATTAGCTGCAGTATCAAGCAGTGTAATCAACCCTAAATCCTTGCCCGTATCAGATTCAATTCGCAACGCTTTTTCTGTATGAGGATCCATGACGACTTTAATTGTTTTTCCACACAGCTCATACGGTACTTCAAATAACTGTCCGTCCAATGAAAGAGTGCCGTCTTTACGGACTAATCGTGAAACGCGGTGACAAAAAATATCATCAATAGAGGCGGCCTGCATGCCTAATGCGTGAATATGTATTAAGTCTTGCCGCCACCGTTCTAGCGGCGTCATTTTATTTTCAAGCCCGCCATGTACACGTTGATGATAAACGTTTTCAATCCATACCCATAAACGCGCGTTAAGTTCTGCTAAACCTTGAATGGCATTGATATTAATTTCATCGAGAAATGTTTCTCTAAAAAATCGGTGATACCGTTCAATTTTTCCTTTTCCTTCCGGCTCTCGAGCAGGGCAATAAATTAATCGAATGTTGAGTCGCGCACAAATGCTTTGCAAAGAGGTAGATTTATAAGCTGCGCCATTATCAACAATGAGTTTTTTGGGTATTCCTCGTTTTATAATTCCTTGTTTTAAGACCCCTTCAATATCAAGGGCCGCTTCACCGAAGCAAAAAGCACAATGTGTAATCATGCGAGAAGCATCATCCAATAATGAAACAAGATAAGTTTTGCGAAGTCCATGAGGTGTTTGAATTCGAGGGCCGTGCAGAACATCACCTTGCCATATATCGCCAGCAAAGGCAGCTACAAAGGAACGTCTTTCAATAGTCGCCGCATCGGCCACTGTACGCCTAGATAACCCTTGTTGTTGCAAAAAACGATGGACAGAAGCACGGGCCAGTTTACCTTTTGCCACTATGCCTTGGCTTTCAAGCATCGAGATAAGTGTATTGAGTGAACGTGCTGGATTATCGTTTTTGATGGCTAGTAAGGCTGTTTTAACATGTGCAGATAATTGCGTGGTATTTTTATCACAACGCGTTTTCGGTGCCAATGCTTCAATGCCGCCCCGTTTCCACAGATAATACCAATGCTTAATGATTTCCCGGCTAAGATAAGAACGTTTAGAACCTGGGATACAGTGGGTATTGCTTGCTATGTCGGTAACAATTATTTTCAATTCACCACGCTTCAATTTATCACGACTGGCCAAAGGGCCTAAAATAGACAAGCGAAAAAGTGCTAAGGGGTGTATTGGGTTACTCATACTTTAGTTCCTTTTGTTGAAATTTTAAAACCAAAGTAAAGCAGAAAAATATTTGTTACGGGAGAGCGCAAACTGTGTGGAATAAAAATTGACACAGAATGATCTGTCTCGAAATAGCATTATGTTAGAAGATCATGGGATAAGGGCCCCCGAATAATTGCACAATAACATAGCTTGACTTAATAACATTTCTTCAAGGCAACGCTGCCAAAAATTTTCAAAGTTAACTGAGCGTCCAAGCGAACTGATGTGTGTACACAGTGCGTCACGTTGTATCAAAAATTGATTTTTAAATTGTTTTAACCAACGTTTGCATGTAGAAAGGCATGGGCCGGCTACTCGGCTAGCAGCACGTAAACTTTCACCTGATATCAGTTTAGAAAGAACAGCTTGTTGAATAGCCCAAAGATACCAGCGTCGCGGTGGGATACATTCAGGTAATACAGAACATGTCTTATGACAGTGCTGACAAATAAACCGTAAAATAGCAATTGGATTAAGCGAACCTTCTGCTACCTCCTGGCGGTCTGCTTTGCGATTATAGTGCCCGTGATGCTGAATACCTGATTGGCCACAAAAAGGACAACGAGTTGGACGATAATACTCAGGGGCCTCTTGTAGCATTTTTAGATGTTGCGCAAGCGATAGAACGCCTGTCACAATACACACCATGACTGATTTCCTTTTTTTGGTTAGTTTTGCAAAAACCCATATTAAGGCTAATCAGTCATCACTTCTATTTGTTTGTCTCAAGCTATTTTAAACTACTCTAAAAAATAAAAACTAAAGTGCCGTGAGACAAAAGGAAGAGTTGCAGGCGATATAATGTGAGACGTTACAGCAATGACGAGAAAAACTCTCACCTCTCACCTCTCACCTCTCACCTCTCACCTCTCACCTCTCACCTCTCACCTCTCA
>JBEPVM010000081.1:0-3181 GCA_041690995.1 Gammaproteobacteria bacterium
GCGTCTGATGTGTTTAAGTGTGAGCTTCTATTTTATCGTGTTTCCTTTGGTCAGTTGATTATGCGCATGAGCAGTTTGCGCGTGCGGCGTTTGAGTTTAACGATTCAAGATTCCATCGCAGAGTTAACACATCATGCAGAGGAAAATATTGATGGCTATAAAGTCGTTCGCCTGTTTGATGGACAGACGAGTGAAATTGAAAAATTTGGGAAAGCAGTGTTAGCAAATCGTAAGCGCGAAATGAAATTAGTCACTGCGCGTTCTTTAAGTGTCTCTGGCGTGCAATTAGTCGCTGCATTGGCGTTATCTGCCACATTGTATATTGCGACCTTGGAGATTGCTAAATCACTCATCTCACCAGGTAGTTTTGTTGCATTAGTTGCAGCAATGTTAGCGTTACTCAAACCAATGAAAGATTTAACAACGATGCAAAATAAGTTGTATCGTGGGTTAGCAGGTGCGCAAAGTGTTTTTGAATTTTTAGATGAGAAGCCTGAGCCTGATTCGGGTACTCAACCATTGCAACGTGCGAAGGGGTATATTGAATTTTCGCATGTAGAATTTTCGTATGATGCTAAAAAAACAGTATTGCATGATATCCATTTTAGTGTTCAACCAGGTGAAATAGTGGCATTGGTGGGGCGTTCGGGGAGTGGGAAATCGACTATCATAAATTTATTACCGCGATTTTATCAAGATTTTTCAGGGGATATTTTAGTAGATTCAATTTCTATTCGTGATTATGGTTTGAGAGATTTACGCCGACAATTTTCGATGGTTTCACAAAATGTCATTTTGTTTAATGATACGATTGCGCACAATATTGCGTATGGACGCTTGGCTGAAGTGAGTGAGGCACAAATTTTAAGTGCGGCGAAATCTGCTTATGCGATTGATTTTATTGAACAATTACCAAAAGGTATACATACAGTCGTGGGTGAAAATGGTGTGTTATTGTCAGGGGGGCAACGGCAGAGGATTGCTATCGCTCGCGCTATTTTGAAAGATGCACCTATTTTAATTTTAGATGAAGCCACGTCTGCGTTGGATACGGAATCAGAGCGCTATATTCAGACAGCACTTGAGAATTTAATGCACCAACGTACGACAATCGTGATCGCACATCGCTTATCGACAGTCGAGAATGCGAATAAAATTATTGTGTTTGATCAGGGCCGTATTATCGAAATAGGCAACCATAAAGATTTATTGGTGCTTGATGGTTTGTACGCAAAGCTTTACAAGATGCAATTCAAAGACAGTGGAGTTGTCTAATATGTTAGGGCTAGATATCACTCGGCATTGGTATCGCCGCTCATTGACTTGGTTAACAAGAATATTATTGCCTTTTTCATTTATTTTTCGTTTTATCGTAGGGGCCCGATTTTTTTTATATCGAATAAAGTTAAAAAAATCCGTGCATTTTTCTGTGCCAGTGATTGCTGTGGGTAACTTGACAGTGGGCGGCACAGGTAAAACGCCTTTAGTAATCTGGTTGGCACATTTTTTAAGAGCACAGGGATTTTCTCCAGGTATTGTGAGTCGTGGGGTAGGGGGTCAGGCACAAAAAAAACCAGTATGGGTAGGGGCGAATTCAGGTCCCGCTATCGTGGGGGATGAAGCGCTTTTGTTAGCAAAGCACAGTGGCTGTTCAGTGGTTGTGTGTGTTGACCGCGTGGCGGCTATCAAAGAATTAATAGGGCAGTGTACGGTTATTATTTCAGACGATGGGTTGCAGCATTACCGTATGGGTCGCGCAATTGAAGTTGTTATGCTGGATGGAGACCGTGGTTTGGGAAATCATTGTTTATTGCCAGCAGGCCCTTTACGTGAAAGACCCGCGCGGTTGAATACAGTTGATTTTGTCGTGCAGCAGGGTGGTATCCCAAATGCCAATTACTTTCAGATGCACTTGCAGGGTAATAATTTGGTTTCTATTCGAAATGTGCAAAAGACACTATCGCTAGAAAATTTGCGCGGTCAAAAAGTGAATGCGGTAGCTGGTATCGGGAATCCTCATCGTTTTTTTGCGCTCTTAAAACAGAGGGGCCTGCACGTTGTAGAACATATTTTTTCAGATCATTATATTTATCAATCCAAAGATTTTGATGCGTTTGATCAGTCGCCTATTGTGATGACGGAAAAAGACGCTGTAAAATGTACGAAGCTTGCTGATGATCGGTTTTGGTATTTGCCTGTCGAGACCCAAGTGGATTCGCGTTTTGGTATAGAGTTATTAAATAAACTGAGAATGTTTATTTAACTGTGGCATTCTTGTGGAAGCTTGTCATTCCCGCGAAAGCTTGTCATTCCCGCGAAGGCGGGAACCTATCCTGACGTGTAGCTAAACCTGCCTTAGTCAATCGAAATTTTTTACTAAGGCCAGTTTAGCTATAGGGCAAAATGGGTTCCCGCCTTCGCGGGAATGACAAGTTTTCGCGACAATGACAAGCTTTCGCGGGGGTGATAAGCTTTCACAGGAATGACACAGTTAAATGAACATTATTAATAAACTCAAATTAAAGGGCTTTCATGCGAATAGTATCTAAATTTATTTTTCTGATTTTTATTTTGCTTTCATCTTTATCTCCTTCATATAGTGCTTCTTCCGTGGATATAGAAAAGAGAGTGGTTCTGCATGTTCCTCGAGATCAATTACAATTTTCTATCCAACTTGTTTCTAATCCAACAACAGGACATGTATGGCAGTTGTGTAAAGATAATGATAAGAAGAGTGTGGTGTTAGTGAGTCATACTTATCATGCGCCTACCCATTCATTAATTGGCGCATCTGGATTTGAGCGATGGGTTTTTAAAAAAACGCTAGCAGAGAGTCTTTCTCCGAAAAAAATTACATTATGTTTTGTTTATATGCGTCCGTGGGAATCGCAGCCTGTGAAGAAAATTTTATTTGATGTAATGTTTTGAAGTGATTAAAGAGCAGGAATTTTTTAGGTTTTTTAAAGTGAATTAGTCTAGGCATCGATATTTCTTTATCTTTTTCCCCTGCTGTAGTAGATAATTCTCTTAATTCTATTTTTTTATCCTTTTCTTCAGGGGAGATCGTCAATTTAACAGGCAAATTATATTTTTTTACTTGCCTTTTTACATACCAGGGCGGTGGAATAATAAGCCCCGCTGATAGAGTTGCTGCTATATTAACAAAAAGAGCCCAGGTGGG
>JBEPVM010000082.1:0-2918 GCA_041690995.1 Gammaproteobacteria bacterium
AAAATACCTATTATTAAATTTAAAAAAAAACCATGTCTGTTGCGCTTTGGTTTTTAAACCCAACCCCACCCCCGCAACTGTGTCACGACCAACGAAAAATTATCGCCTCAACGCCTCGCTGTGTCTTACTCGCTAAACGCTCGCAAAGACACAGCGAGGCTACATTACCAGGAGAACACGCACCCATGACTACGCACCACTTTAATGCAACAGATACGCTTGAAATTTTACGCAAGCGCAAAAAAATCCAACAACGTAAAATTTATACGCAATCACGATTAACAAAACTGCGTACTGATCTGGTTAAACTACGCCAAGCAGGGGCAAGTTATCGTGAACTCGTACTTTGGCTGCGACAGGATAAGCGAATCAAAATAACGCATACCACTGTCATGCCTTATCTGGAAAAACTACCTGAGTTAAAGGAGTGCAACCATGCCAAGCTTCCGTAATGCGAAGAAACAAGCCGCGCATGCTGTCAAAACAAAATTAGGAATTGGCACAGCACGTCATACCCAAAAGCATGATTTAAAAATCCATAGCCTAGGCACAGCCCGTAATTATGAACAAGCGCTGACTCGTTTAACCCAGTGGTTACAAGAGAACAAGTTAGGTGACTTGAAGACATTGAAGGCTGAAACAGCCTGTGCTTATCTCGAATTACGTGGCCAAAGCGTCAAGCAAAAAACGCTGGATCAAGAACGACAAGCCGTACAATCACATTTAGGAATAAAATTACCTGTGATTAAATCAGAATTAGTCGAAGCCATTAAAAGCCGCGCGTACACTGTAGAGCAAGTTATTTTAATTGCCAAAGCGCAAACGGTTAAAAATCGGCTTGCCACGGAAATTGCGCATGCCGCAGGATTACGTGCGCATGAATTGCTTACCTTGCGCCCTCAAAACGAACGTGCAGCCAGTACGCATCGGCAATGGTCATCTCATCGGTTCTACGGCCAAACAGGAGAAGTTTATACTGTTGAAAGGAAAGGCGGACTGATTCGTGAAGTGTTAATCCCTTTTTCATTAGCAGAACAATTAGAAGCCTGCCGCTTGCCTACCCCTATCACCATTAAAGACAGAAAAATCAACTATGAAAGTTATTATCACATTGGCGGCGGGAAAAACTGGTCAAACAGTTTTTCATTTGCGAGCAAAAGAGTATTAGGTTGGTCATACGGCGCGCATGGATTACGCCATACCTTCGCTCAAGAACGCATGGAAAAATTACAGCAGCAAGGATTTTTTTATCAAGAGGCATTAGAAATTGTCAGCCAGCTATTAGGCCATTTTCGACCCGATATTACAGAGGTCTATTTAAGATGATTAACCACTATTTATCACTTTTTTTATTATGGATTATGATTATTGTTTCAATTTAACAAAACACAATCCGATCAGCATCATGCAAGGCAAAAAACTAAAAGGCTTGCTAAAGAAACAGAGAATAGATTATAAGTAACGTATTGACTGATGCACTCTACGCATCACGTGTTTCACCGACACGGATATCCAACGATATCAACTAAGGTGTGTGTCCTTCGGGATCGGTTTCATCAGCCGCTGATTTTCAAGCAGTGATGCGAAGCAGGATACAGGTTGTTAAAAATGTACGAGCTTTGGAAGTTTCTTCATTAACCAAGAAAGGAGGGAATTAAGCGAGTAAAACACAGTAGCCGATGACTTGACATCGGCATGGCGTGAACAGTCCGAGCCAGGTTTTTTAACCAAACAGGGGCGAATCGGTGGTAACCAATCCGCCGCGCGATTGAGATAAAACTGAGTCGTGGGAAATCTAACAGACAGAGCTAAGAAATATATTTTATTTTCTATCTATAACTCTTCAGAAGAGCTATATCTCAAACAACTTTTAAAATCCTTGACCCTCTGACTATTTAGTCTTATTGTAAGCACCAAGTGCTTCAAAACACTCACTTAAGCGGTAGCCGCACCCGAAGATATGCGGTTTTTTTATTTTGGTCGGGTGTGGGCTAATACAAAACCTGAAAAGGAAATATGCCCGCCGTTCTTTTGTGCGGTTTTGAACACCCGACCACCTTATAAAAAATAAGGTGATTTTCAAAACACACAAAGGAGTTAACTCATGACTATTCAATCGAACATTTCACCTAATAATATTTATTTTTTAAAAGAAAAAATTAGCCATCAGCAGCTTTCATCAGCAATCAACCGTTGTCTTTGTCAAGCAGAAGCATTAGCTGTGATAGCAACTATTGCTGATGCAGAAACAGTTGGGGTTGATACCATCAATAATTATCTTTGGGCACTCAGCGATATGATTCAAGAAGCCCGATGGCTGTATGAGCATTTAATCAATAGCCATTAAAGCAATTCCCGCTATGTTTTTACAGGTGTAGCGGGGATTTTTACATACTAAAAAGGGATAAAAAAATGAATAGCTGTGACACACTAAAATAAATCTTATAAAATTAAGCGGATTTCGCACAGACTCCTTGAATGTTTTGCTGTACAGTGCATTCTTTTTTGGTTGTTAGCAGGCTAACACACTATAATTCTCTCCGAGGAGGCTCGTTTTATGTTTTCATCTTCTAAAGGCATTCAAGTCCAATTCACTGTGACGATTCCCACGATTGAACCCCAAGAATTACAATTTGATCCCAATCTCAAATCAGGCGCGGACAGAATGCTGATAGGTCGAGGTGGATTTGGTGTCGTGTATGCAGGCCAGTACCAAGGCCAATCTGTTGCGATTAAAACATTGCATGTCACCACAGCCAAAGTCGTTAAATCGCTTTACGAAGAAGCTGCCGTGATGTTTCGACTGGCATCACCTTATACCGTCAAGCTACAAGGGATTTGCTCAGATGATAATGAAACGTCATTAGTGATGGAACGCATGATGGGGGGATCGTTATTTCATTTATTGCAAGATGAAT
>JBEPVM010000083.1:0-2743 GCA_041690995.1 Gammaproteobacteria bacterium
CGAGATATTTTTTGATTAAATTCTAATCTGTTTGAAACATTGTTGTGGGAGTAATCACACCTCCTTGCGGTGTACCCTGTATACGCTTTACTAGCGAGCCGTCTGGTTGTTGACTATCAGCGTTGAGCCAGCGCTTGATATAAAGTATTAACCAGCGACAAGAAGTATGTTTCTCAACCGCTCGGGTCATCAGTTCGTGATCAATGTTATCAAAGAATCCTTTTATATCCAGATCAATGATCCATTGTTGTTTCCAGCATTGCTGTCTCGTTTGCGCCACCGCATCTAACGCTGATTTCTTGGGGCGATAGCCATAAGAATTTACATCAAAATGCGGATCGCAGTGTGGTTCAAAAATCATTTTTACCACAGTTTGTGCAACCCGATCAGCAACCGTTGGAATCCCTAGCGGCCGTTCTCCTCCTGTTTTCTTAGGGATAAGAACGGTCTTAACGGGTGGTGGAAAGTAACTTCCTGATGACATTCGATTCCACAGCTTATAAAGCTGCGATTTATGTTCCTCATGGAACATTTTGATCGATACGTCATCAATTCCCGCCGCCCCTCGGTTCTTTCGAACCTGTTGATAGGCTTCAAAAACAAGCTGTTTAGATATCTCAAATGGTTTTGCTTTATTCAAAAGTTCCTCCCATTACTGGTTGATAGTCAAATAAAGCGGAATAACCTAGTTTCTTCGCTCCATTGCCATTACAACAACTTCATCACTACTACAAACTAGTCCGCCTCTATGGTTCGTATCGGTACTCTTGCCCTAGGCGTTTATTCCTTGGGTTTTCTCCCTTCGCACCAAACCACAGATTCCCGCAGTTCCACATCTAAGCCTGAAACAGCCTCGCGTCACCTCCATGCCGGACACCATTCACCCAGTAAACAGGTTCCCGATGAACTTATCCTAAGGATGTGAAAATAGCCTTAGTTTTGATGTCACTCGAGTTCTATTTCGACACGTCAGCAGTGATTCATTTACATTCGCCTTGCTGTTTCTTACATGACTACTGAATGTAGCCTTTTCCCTAACGTTCACGACCTAAACTTTTGATTTACGCCGCTTAGGGTTGTTTAAAGTCTACTCCTGTAAGTCGACTTTGGAGGGTCTTCCTCCATCTTAAATGCAGCTTTTAAGGTGGAGCAGCTCATTTCCACCAGCTACGGCACACTTTCACGTAGAACAATATTTTCGCATTACGTCAGTACGCCTCTGTTTATAATGTAAAAAGTATTCAAGGTGGTATTTAGTGCACATTAATCAAGTCAAGTCATGACATTCATATAACAGCTATAGATAATAAATTGATTTATGTGACAGTTACAGGATAAATAAGATTTAAAAGGCTTTTTCCATTTTTCCCCAGTCAACAAACAAATTAAATGAGATCATATATCACTCTCTGTATCTGTGTTCACAACAATACGCCACGTTTTATCACGTGACAAACTTTTTATATCTCTAGCAATCAGAGAAACATAAGAAGGATGAATATGCTGAATATGTTCTCTTAGCAACTTAATACATGCTACTTTCTGTTTTGTTTCGTAAGGATCAATTTTTTCCAGAATACACCCTAAGCGCTGCACACAAGCATTTTGAGCAGAAGAGCGTACCAATACTAAAAGCTTTTGTGGTTCAATGACTTCGACTAATTCGGATAATACCGTTGCAATATGATTGATGCCGCCTGCTTGGTAAGGATAAAGCAATAAATCTATTGCAGTAGCTTCGGGTGTTGATGTCATCAAATAGCCTGTGGGTACATTAAAGGATTGTGTGGGAACATACGATAAATCTTTTTTAAAAATAAAATTGACTGTAATTCTCCCGCAGTCGATTGGGCGCATACGTTTATTGGTCATCACTTGAAAAGTTTGCGGTCGCTGGTGAGCAGCACCATGCAACTCTGCGGCGGATAATAAGCATACGTAATAAGAAATTTTTAAATGTTCCATAAGAAGAGGTATAAGTTGATTGGCAGACAAACAACCAAATGCTTGATATTCAGGCGAGACAATAATATGAAAATTTTTATAAGGGGTCGCTACAATACCTTTTTTCCGCAACCTTAGTAAGCTCATATCAAAAGCCTTAGAGGACAGATGGAGCGTGTTGGCTGCTGCATCTTTACTAAAGCTTTTTCTACCAGTTTGTTGGATTTGAATAGACAGCTATCCTTCTGCAATCACTTTAATTTGACATAATTTTTGAAACCCATGGCGCGATCATGTGTCAATCAGCACCCTAAAGGAGCCACCAAACGGTGTGCAGGGCAGCCTGGTGAAATGGTGTTAATGAATCATACTTATCATGCGCCTACTCATTCCTTGATTGGCGCATCTGGATTTGAGCGATGGGTTTTTAAAAAAACGCTGGCAGAGAGTCTTTCTCCAAAAAAAATTATAATATGTTTTGTTTAGGTGCGTCCGCGGGAATCGCAGCCTGCGAAAAAAGTTTTATTTGAGGCAGTGGCTGGAAGCTAACTTTAAAGAACATGAATTTTTTCGGTTTTTCAACTTGAACGAGTGTTTTCCTCAATATTTTTTTATCTTTTTCTAGTAGGGTAGTAGGCGGTTCTCTTAATTCTGCTTTTTCATCCTTTTTTTGACGGGAGACTACTGATTCAGCAGACACATTATATTTTTTTACTTGCCTGTTGATGTACCAAGGCGGAGCAGTAATAAGCCCCGCTGATAGAGTTGCTGCTATATTAACAAAAAGAGCCCAGGTGGG
>JBEPVM010000084.1:0-2703 GCA_041690995.1 Gammaproteobacteria bacterium
ACACTTAGGTGATGAAGAAAAACAATGTACTTGTGGCTGTGCTTTAACCCCTATTAGCGATGAAATTACCGAGCAATTGGATGTTGTTCCTCAAATGACTTTTCGCGTGGTTCACATCCGCAAAAAATACGCGTGCAAAGGATGCGAAGAAACGATTCGTTTAGCCAAATTGCCTAAACAACCCATTGATAAAGCCATTGCAACGCCTGGATTATTAGCTGCCGTGATTAACAGCAAGTTTAATCACCATATGCCGTTGTATCGCCAAGAGACGATGTTTACACAAGCAGGCATCTCAGTTACTCGTGCAACACTCAGTAACTGGCTCATTAAATCAGCAGAGTTGCTAATCCCATTAGTGAAACTGATGGAGGCAGACATTAATGACTACGATATTGCCTATGCGGATGAAACATCCTTGCAGGTTCTAAAAGAAAAGGACCGAGCCCCCACACAAAAATCATTCATGTGGCTCTTTCTTGGTGGCCCACCGGATAAGCGCGCGGTGGTCTATCAATACCATCCCACACGTGGGCATCAAATCCCACATGATTTCTTTGCTGATTTTAAAGGGTATATCCATGCCGATTGCTATCAAGCCTACGTGACGTTAGGACAACAAGAGCACATCCATCATGTTGCCTGCTGGGCGCATGCAAGACGCTATTTTGTGGATGTGGCCAAAGCCCATAAAAAACAAGGTTTAGCCCATCAAGTAGTCGCTTTAATCGGCAAACTCTATCATATAGAGCGCGAGCTTAAAGACAAACAGGCAAAGCCTGGGCTCATCTTTATGACTAGAGCCCAAAAATCCAGGCTTATAGTTTTGCAAATTAAAGCACTACTCGATGAGGCACAACTTAACGTGCCACCTAAAAGTCCTTTGGGAGTTGCTCTTTTTTATTCCTTAACCCATTGGGATGCACTCAATATCTTCTTATTCGATGGACGCTTGGAGCTCGACAATAACTTAAGTGAACGAACCATTAAACCCTTCGTCATTGGACGCAAAAATTGGCTCTTCCATGGCAATGCCCTCGGGGCTAAAGCCGGTAGTATCCTCTTTTCATTTATCGAAACCTGTAAACAAAATAAAATTGAAACCTTCTCTTGGTTTAAGTACGTGCTTGCTCATATTCGCCAAGCCAGCACCCTAGAGCAACTAGAGCAGCTTCTTCCTTATAATATCGACCCTGCCTTGCTAACTGATATGCGTAGTTTACCCAACCTCATTATGCCTGAAAAGAGTGCGGTTAATTAACCGCATACGATGTTGAACACTTGTAGAGATACTTTGAAGCGTAAAACTAGTTAGTCGGCCCTGAAATATTCTCAAGCGAAGCTTGTTTGATTTAATTTAATACAATTCAATATTTTTCTGAGATTAAATCCGCATCCTGCCAAAACAGCATTTATTTTATCACCCAGCTTTCCAAGCAAATAATTTCTATCAAGGCGATGATCTTGCTTCAGATGCCCAATAATAGGTTCAATTCCCGAGCGACCTTTTAATAATTTTTTGATAGAAACAGGCAGATTTTTTTTACCAGAAATATAAATTTTTATGTCATCAGGATGATGTTCTTTTCCACGATATGCTTTGTCAGCAAAAGCCTGTTCAATTTTGGCATCAGAATGTTCGGCCGCTTTGTGTAAACATTCCTTTAGTGTAGCTCCATCATAGGGATTATCATGATGAGCTTGAATAGAAAGAATCCATGGGTCTTTGCACGTGGTCACAACCGAAACTTTGCAACCAAACTCATAACGTTTATGCGCCTTGCCTTTTGCAATACACTCCGTTTCTGGGGCGTGTAAGCTGTATAACTTCTTAGGCGTATGCTTTTCCTGTTTTAACAATCGCGCGGCTTCGGATAGTAAAGCACCTAGTTCAGCATCGTTGGATGAATCCGTTTTTCGTTGAATATCTCTCATTACCCGACCAAGATAACAGCGAACTTTTTTAAATTCTTTTCGAGAGCGTTTCATCTGTTTTGCATGGGCATAACGAGCTTGCATAATACAAGCTCTTTTTCCAATTCTTACATAAGTTTGACGTAACTCAATCTTTCTTTTCTTTGCAGCAACGATCAATTTAATCCGCATTCTATGACACAATTTGGTATCCGTGGGAAACGTAATGGCCTTCTCTTGAACCGTCGTATCAACGTTCACATTTTTTAATAAATCTTCAGCTAATAATGCCATCCGTTTTGCTGTATCAATCGTATGACTTAGTAGTTTCTCAACCCCTTTTTCTCCAATACGCTTGCGCCATTTAACCAGGGTGGTCGGGTGACAGGGCAACCGATGCTGAAAGGTTTCCATTCCACAAAAATATTGCCAATAAGGATTTTCACAAAATTTTTGAACAACGCTCTCGTCACTTTCATTTTCCAAATACTTCAGATAATGCAGCCCCACTATGACTCGAATTGGAATTTCAGGTCGACCAGGTCCTTCCGCATAATAGGGGCCTAATTCTTGGGTTAGATAATCCCAGTTCAATCGATCGGCTAATTGATATAATCCGTTCTTCTTGTCCAAAATATCTACAAGCTTTACTGCACACATCCTTGGCTTCTCTCTATTATTTTGCAACCTTTTGATAAGGAGCTACTAAAAACTTGCAAAATAATACACTAAATAGTCGGTGCTTGTCCTTGCTTTTATTGGGTTATATGAATATTTCAGGGACGACTA